>PWGH01000328.1 GCA_003555285.1 Thioalkalivibrio sp. | reverse complement strand
GCGGGCAGATTTCGGCCGCATAGGCTGCCGCCGCTGCTCAGACGGGGCTTGCGTTGCGACTTGACAGGCCCCCGGGGCGAAGGGATATTGCGGTGAAGGCTGTTGGATTTCCTATCCTTTTACGGCCTGATCCGGCGTGGCCAGGATTATCTAGAGCGGGGCGAAGCGGCGAGCCTTGCCCAGCACTTCTGGGCCGTATCGCTGATCGCGCAGGCCTATGTCGCCTGGTATCCGCTGACCCGGATCGCTACGGGTATCGCCGGCTTGCGGGAAGGATGGGGGAACCTGCGCATCCTGACGATCCTTCTCTGCATCCTGATCATCTTTTCGCTGACATGGTCGATCATCTGGACCGGTCGCAATCCGACGGCCGCCTATTTCGATCTTCTGACCCGGTACTGGCAGTTCGGCGTCGGGGCCTTGCTTGGTCTGTGGTTTGCCGGTGAACGGCGCGCCGTCATCCCCGTGGCGCTGGCTGCCCCCCTGTCGTGGGTTGGCCTTGGCCTGATCCTTTCCTGCGGCGTCGTGATCGGAGTCACGGCGGCTTTTCCAGGCTATGCCGCGCTCTGGCCCGTCACGGCGGCGGCTCTGATCCTGCTGGCCAGCCACGAGGGTCAGCACGGCAATGCCGGGCGCCTGCTTGCCGCCCGCCCTCTGGCCAGTCTGGGCAAATATTCCTTCGGAATTTATCTCTGGCATTGGCCATTGTATGTGGTGGTTCTGCAGTTAACAGGGGAAATGCCGTCGATTGCCATAGGGGCTGCGATCATTGGTATTTCGATCCTGCTGGCCTATCTGTCACAGAATCTGGCAGATGCGATCGTCGCGGTCGGGGGAAGACGGCTGCGTCCCGGCGCGGTCGCACTGGTCTGCGTGGCCGGCCTTCTGGGTCTGGCCGCCGTATCCCACCGTGGCCATCAGCTTCTGGGGCAATCCCATTACGTAGCTACACTGCTGCAGATGCCCTTGATCTTCGGATCGCTTGCAGAGATCCGCCCAGGGCCCCTTACGGCCAGATCGGACACTCCGGCCAGTTATGCCCGTGGTTGCCATCAAGTATATACATCAGCCGATATCCTTCGCTGTGATTTCGGTCCAGCAGATGCGGCGAAGGTGAAGTTTCTGGTCGGTGGCTCCCATTCTACCCATTGGGAGCCCGCCCTCAAGGTTGTGGCCGAGGATCGCGACTGGCGCATCGTTTCGATCACGAAAAGCGACTGCACATTCGCCTCGCCCAAGGATGAAGACCTCCATACGTCCGAAGGCTATCATCCCACGTGCGCCACCTGGAACCAGGCATTAATTGAAACCATTCTAGCGGAGCGGCCGGATGCCGTGATCACGCTGGCCACACGACCGATCTTTGCTGAAGGAGACCGGTGGGATCTGCGTAATATTTCCGACGTGATCGGGGAACGGGTACCCATGGGTTACCTGGAGCATTTCCACACGCTGGTTGCGGCTGGCATACAGGTGGTGGCGATACGGGATACACCCTGGATGGGCCATGATGTCCCGGCCTGCGTGTTTGCCCATCGTTTCGTTGATCCGGATACCTGCGGCCGTCCGCGTAGCGCGGTGCTTGACGACCAAGCGCTTTCCGCCGAACTCGCACGGATTCCGGCAGGCGTAGCCTATGTCGACATGACGGATGCCTTCTGTGACGATACCATCTGCGGGGTCGTCCGCGACGGGCTGCTGATCTATACTGATAGCCATCATATTAGCGCTACGTATGCTCGTCATATCGGTCCGCTTCTTGCTGATCGGATCGAGGCTGCGATCGCTTCGGCAGACCTAGACACGTAGCGGGTAGTCCCATAATTTCCATTACGGCAGTATCTTGTTTTCTTGAGTTTCAGCATCTTTCAAGGCAACGTCCGCCTGCGCGCTGCGAAGCTCTTTTGCCTGCTGATACAGGTGGCCGGTAACCTTTTCTCGACCGAGCGATCGACGGGTGCTTTCGACTGGTACCCTTCAAGTGCCACGCGGCACGGCCACCCGCCCGATGGTGCGCCGTAGTCGGCCGGCCCATCGTCTCGTCCCTGCCGCTCCGCGCAGCGCCGTCGTGACCGGCGTCGGGGTCATCGCCACTGCGCCTGCCACCCAGAAGATGTCGCGCTTCTTGAGCGTTCCCTGCCGCCAAGCACTGGATATGTCCCGCAGGCTGTAGGGTTCGGCCAGAGGAATGGCTCCGTCCTCGTGTCCTTGTCCGGCATCCCAGGGGAAACGTCCCCAAGCAGCGGCCTCTGTCGCACTGGGAGCAAGCCAGAAGCCCTCGAGCAGGCGGTCGATCGTGGTCCTGAAGGCAGCGTTGCTGTTGGGATCGATCTCTGCCGGGTCGAAATCCGTGAGATCGATTGCGTTTGCCACGGCAGCCAGCGTCCGATGCAGGAGCGGCAAGCCCCAAGCCGTCACCTCAGCGGTTCTTCCTGCTGCCAGCACAGGCTCTACCTGAGTGCCGTTCCGGCGGAAACCGGTCAGCGTGCCGTGATCGGTGCTGCACATCATTTCCATGAGGACGTAGAGATCCCGTGGGACAAGGACATGGACGGGGTCGGTCGCCGGGATCGCGCCTTCATCGAAATAGTAGCCCCGGCGTTGGTCGGCCCAGGGCGAAGCCAAGGCCTTCGCCCCAAAGAGATAGCACAGGCAGGGCGGGGTTCCGCGTTCGGCGAGGAGGTCGCACAGCGTTTCGTGCTGCGAGCCGGCCCAGCCGAGGTCTACCATCGCCTTGGCACTGGTGTCGAACACCCCCTCCTGCTCGAGATAGGCGAGCAGGAGGTTCCGGTTCTCTGCAACTGCCGCTGCTGCGACGCTGGCGAAGCGGCTCGATTCGAGGTAGGCGCGCAGCCGCCGGATTTCCGCTTTCCCGAGTGCTGCCTCGAACTGCACAAAGCCGATCTCGGCGAGATCGGCCTCGACCGCGGCGCGTGGTATGGTGAGCCGGCGCAAGATATCATCGAGGGTGACGTTGGCTGGCATGTCCCTCCACAGCCAGCGGCTGAGCTGGCTGGTGCCGGCTGCGCGGTTCCAGGCCTGGCGGCTGGCGTAGAGATACCGCCGCTCCACGGTAATCCCCAGGCGCGGTGCGAGGACGTCGGCGATATTTGCCAGCACATGGCCGTCGCGCGAGAGGAAATAGAGCCGCTCGGTTCCACGGGCGCGTGCTTGGTACAGTATCCAGATCACATATGCGACCAGCAGGGGCGCGGCGACACCTGCGGCGACATCGCGGATGGCCTGCGTGTGATCGGAAGCTGCCGTGATCTCGGCCCGCGTCCGGGCCGCGGCCGCGGCAAAGCGCCGGCCGCCGCGACCGCCGTCGAGGAGGATGCGCTCGAAGCGACCAGGTACCTGCTTGCTGTGACCGTTGCCCGCTGCGACACCCGCCAAATCCATCGACCCTCGCTTCAACATTGCCCAAGAAGACCGCCTTTAATGAGTAGTCTAAGCGCCCGGGACTTGTTTAACCTTGCAGGATAGTTCAGGTAAGAGGTTAATATATCATGGGGTTCGGTTCCAGCGGAAGCGCGGAACATTTCGAGAGTTCTGCGGTCTAGCATAATGCATTTTGTTGGCACAATACCGCGCGGACGAGCGGGGCAAATCGGGCCGAGCTCGGGAAGAATTGGCCTGCCCCCTGAAAGGGGTCCTCCCTGAAGTAGGCTTTCGAGCCAGATGGAGGACGAAGGAATGTTCCAGAAGAAGCACAAGCTGGAAGAGATCGTCGCGAAGCTGCGGCAGGTCGACGTGTTGGTGTCGCAGGGGCCGGTCTGTTGCGCCGGCGGTGCACATGATCAGCGTGATGTCGTTTACCTTCTGCCGGTGGCGCAAGGAGTTTGGCAGGCTGAAGTCCGGCCAGGTCAAGCGGTTGAAGGAACTGGAGAAGGAGAACGAGCGGCTGCGTAAGGTGGTGTCCGACCTGAGGCTAAAAAACTGATCCTCCGCGAGGCTGCCTCGGGAAACTTCTGAGCCCCGCCCGCCGCCGTGCTTGCATCGACCACGTCCGGCAGAAGTTCCAGACTTCGGAACGCTTCGCCTGCCGTGTCGTCATCGAGAGTTGGCGCCGCCACTACAACAACCGCCGCCCGCATTCATCCCTTGGCTATCGGCCCCAGGCTCCGGAGGCACTGCAATGGCCGGCTTCGCCATCCGGCGCAGCTTCGCCGGCCCTCTGGCGTGATTGCTGGCGTTTGTCGCGCTGAAGATGGACAGGCACCGCCTGTTCGGACCGCGCTTGCTGTGGGGGCAGGCGGTGGCGTTGTCTGGTATCTGACAGGCGGTATGTCATGCGGCGGCCTGCCCCCTCGGAGGTGCGCGCGACATCGGTTTTTGCCCGCGGCGGAAGATCTCGATGATGCGCATTGCGCCGCCGCAACGGGGGCATGGGCACGGAAGATGTCAGCGATCTCCAGCTTCGGCCGGGTCACCCCGACGCCCGGTCACTCCAAGCTTCGCTTTACGGTCTGGTCCTGTAACCGTGCCAGCATCTCGTAGGGGCTGACGGTGTCGCGGATCGTCTTGGTGGCCACGTGGGTGTAACGCGCGGTGGTCGTCAGCTTGGCGTGGCCGAGCAGCACCTGGATCACACGTATATCGGTGTTGGCTTCCAGTAGGTGTGTCGCAAAGCTGTGGCGCAGCGTGTGCAATGTGGCAGGCTTCTTGACCCCGGCCATAT
>PWGH01000208.1 GCA_003555285.1 Thioalkalivibrio sp. | reverse complement strand
GGTCCGGACCGTAGATGGCCATGGATGGCCATCTACGGGCGCTTATGGACGACTTGAGCGGGTCCGGACCGGGCACACCCCGCACGGCTTGGGCACGGCCATGTTGGGCCCGCTGCGCTTGGCCCACCCTACGACAGCATCACGACAGCATCAGGAAAAAGACGCTGCGTTCGCGCTGGATACCGAGCACCAGGCTGCCGCGGCCCTGCGCGGCCATCGTGCGCAACTCCTCCAGGCGCGTCACTTCGCGCCGGTTCACCGACTGAATCACATCGCCCTCGCGCAGGCCGCTACGGGCGGCCGGCGAACCCGGTTGGACCGAGGCGATTGCAATGCGCGGATGGCCATCGGGCGAGAAGGCCTGCACCAGCTGCACGCCGCTCAGGCGGGCATCGATGCTGGCGCCCTCGATCTCCTGACGCTGCGGCACCTCGACCCGGGCCGTCAGCAGCATCTCGCGACCGCTGCGCAGGATCTGCAGGCGCACCTCGGTATTGACCCGCAACAGGCCGATCCGATTGCGCAGATCGGTGGCATTGCGCACCGGACGGCCATTGACCGCCAGCACCACGTCACCGACGCGCAGCCCCGAACGTTCCGCCGGTGAACCGGGTTCGATCCGGGCGACCACGGCACCGCTAGTCACCGACAAATCGAAGGCGCGGGCCAGGTCCGGGGTCAGATCCTGCACCGCAACACCCAGGTGCCCGCGGCTCACCTCGCCGTCCTCGATCAGGTGCTGCTGGACCTGTTGCGCCATGTTGATCGGAATCGCAAAACCGATCCCGATGTTGCCACCACCCCGCGCCAGGATCGCGGTGTTGATGCCGACCAGTTCGCCGCGCAGATTGACCAGGGCCCCGCCGGAGTTTCCGGGATTGATCGAGGCGTCGGTCTGGATGAAGTCCTCGAAGCCATCGACGCCAAGGCCGCTGCGACCCAACGCGCTGACGATCCCGCTGGTGACCGTCTGACCGAGGCCGAAGGGGTTGCCGATGGCGACCACGAAGTCGCCGACGCGCAACCGGTCGGAGTCGGTGAAGGGCAACGCGTGCAGGTCGTCGGCTTCGATCCGGATCAGGGCCACGTCGGTTTCGCGATCGGCGCCGATGACCTCGGCGTCGAAGCGACGGCCGTCATGGAGGGTCACCACGATTTCGTCGGCACGCTGGATCACGTGGTTGTTGGTCAGGATCAAACCGGCCTCGGCATCCACGATCACTCCGGAACCGAGGCCCTGGCGCTGGCGTTCCCGGGGCTGCGTCGGCATGTCGAAGAACCGCCGGAAGAAGGGATCGTCGAACAAGGGGCTGACCGACTCCACCACCAGCGCGCGGGTGGAGATGTTCACCACCGCCGGCACGGTCCGTTCCAGCATCGGCGCCAGCGTGGGCAGGGGCTGCCCATCGACCGCCGCGGGCAGTTGCGCCTGCGCGGGTGCGATTTGCAGGATCAGGAACAGAAGCAGGAGCAGCCACGGCAGGCCCGGCGTCATTTGCAGCCGTCGGAACCGGACCGCAGTTACCGCATCGGAGGGTGGCGTCCATGCGATGGGCACAAACGGGATGGACGCTAGAAGGTTTTGGGGTAGACCAGGCATCTGAGGCATCTCCCATCGACAAGGAATACTCAGGATCATCAACCGTCGATCGGCGGCGCCGTAGTCGGCTCAGGGCCGTAACCCGGCGCGTGGACGGAACTCGGAGCTGCGCTCCATTTCCTCATACCACTGCAGCGCCTCGCTCGCCGGCGGCACCTCGATCATCAGTCGCAGCAAGAGATCGCCGGGGTTCTTGCCGGGCAGGCCACGACCCTTGAGGCGCATGACCTTGCCCGACTGCGAGCCCTCCGGAATCTTCAGCCGCACCATACCCTGCGGTGTCGGGGCCTCGATGGTGCTGCCCAGTGCGGCCTCCCAGGGCGTGATCGGCACGTCCCGGTACAGGTCCCGGCCCTCCAGACGATAGCGCGGATCCGGTTGAACCCGGATTTCCAGCAACAGGTCGCCGGCCGCCCCCGCGCCCACGCCGGGCGCACCCTGCCCACGCACCCGCAGGCGGGTACCGCTATGCGCACCCGGCGGAATGCGTACGCGGCGGCTCTGCCCGGATCCGCCACTGACCTTCACCTCGGTCCCCTGCAGCGCCTGATCCAGCGTGATCTCCACGACCCCCGAGCGGTCGGCCCCACGCATCGCGACCTTGCCGGCCCGGGGTCGGGCGCCACCCCGAACGCCGCCCCGGGCGCCGAACAGCGATTCGAAGAAATCGGAGAAATTGTCGAAGCCCTGGTCACCGGGAGGGCCGCCATTACGCCCCTTCCAGCCCGGCGGTGGGCGAAAGTCCTGTCCCGATCGCCAGTCGGCCCCCAATTGATCGTAGGCCTTGCGCCGTTCCGGGTCGCCGAGGGCCTCGTTCGCCTCGTTGATCTCCTTGAACCGCTCTTCGGCGTCGCCCTGCGTGCTGACATCAGGGTGGTACTTGCGCGCCAAGCGCCGGTACGCCTTCTTGATCTCATCCTGACCGGCCGAGCGCGCCACCCCCAGAATCTTGTAGTAGTCCTTGAATTCCATACCCAGGTTCGTCAGCTCAAAGCCCTTGTAGTGCGCAGATGGACAGGATGTCTCAACCGCGCTCCGATGGTGCCCGAATCCGTCAAGTGCAGCAATGCGCCGTTGTGGGCACTCGGCCGAGCCGGGACGCGATGGCCCGCCTTTTGGGCCGGGCTATTCGATGTTCTGGATCTGCTCGCGCATCTGCTCGATCAGCACCTTCAATTCCATCGCGGCCCGGGTGGTTTCCAGATCGTGCGACTTGGATCCCAGGGTGTTCGCTTCCCGGTTGAACTCCTGCATCAGGAAGTCCAGGCGCCGGCCTACGGGCTCTTCCCGGTCGAGGATCTCGCGCATCGCCGCCACATGACCGTCGAGGCGATCCAGTTCCTCGTCGACGTCCAGGCGCTGGGCCAACACCGCGACCTCTTGCTCCAGACGCTGCGGATCCAAAGTCAGATCCAACTCGGCGATCCGGCTGCGCAGGCGCTCGCGCTGCTCCTCGACCACCGCGACACGCCGTCCGCGGAGGGGCTGAACGAGGTTCTCGCAGCCCGCCAGCCGCGTCTCCAGGGTCTGGCGCAGGGCCGCACCCTCATCGGCACGCATGGCGTGCAGGTCGGACAGCGCGGTCGCGAGACCGTCCAGGATGGGTTGGCGCAGCGTGGCGATGTCCAGCGGGGCCTCCCGTTGCAACACCCCCGGCCAGCTGAGGACCTCCAAGGCCGAGACCCGGGCCGCGTTCATCATCAGGTGGTCGACCGCCCGGATGGTGGCGACCAGCTTCTTCGCACGCTCGGGGTCGAAGCGGATTTCCTCAGCGACACCCGCGGTTTCCAGACGCAGTACCGCATCGACCTTGCCCCGCCCCAGGGCCTGTTGCAGGGCACCGCGCACCTGTGGCTCCAGGGCTCGGAGGCTGTCCGGAAGCTGGATGCGCAGCTCCAGAAAACGATGGTTCACGCTCTTGAGTTCCCACACCAGGGATTGCCCCTCGAGGTCGATGGCGTGGCGTGCGAAACCGGTCATGCTGACGATCATCGGCGATCCTTGACTGACGAATGGATGATATTCCCCGGCCATTGTAGACGCGTATGCCGCTCGCCTCCCGTATACTGCGCGGCTCATTCAAGCTCCAAGGATTGTCCATGCGCCCGAGCGGCCGCCAACCGGACCAGATGCGTCCGGTGCGATTCACGCGTCACTTCACCCGCCACGCCGAGGGTTCGGTGCTGGTGGAGTTCGGCGACACCCGGGTGCTGTGCACCGCCAGCGTCGAAACGCGCGTACCCCCGTTCCTGAAGGGCAAGGGGCGCGGCTGGGTCACGGCCGAATACGGCATGTTGCCGCGCGCCACCCACGAGCGCATGGGCCGCGAGGCCGCCCGCGGCAAGCAGGGCGGGCGCACGCTGGAGATCCAGCGCCTGATCGGCCGCGCGTTGCGCGCGGTAGTCGATCTGGAAGCCCTCGGCGAGCGCCAGATCGTCGTCGATTGCGACGTGCTGCAGGCCGACGGCGGCACCCGCACCGCGGCGATCAGCGGCGGCTATGTGGCGCTGTGCGATGCGGTCAGCCACTGCCTGAAGAAGGGCCTGTTGAAAAAGAACCCGCTGCACGGTCAATTGGCGGCAATCTCGGTGGGCATCTATCAGGGCACCCCGGTGCTGGACCTCGATTACGCGGAGGACTCGCAGGCCGAAACCGACCTGAATCTGGTGATGAACGAGGCCGGCGGCGTGATCGAGATCCAGGGCACTGCGGAGGGCCACGCCTTTCGCCGCGACGAACTCGATGCGATGCTGGGCCTGGGCGAAAAAGGCATTCAGGAGATCATTGCCATGCAGCAGCAGGCCCTTGCCGACTGATGAAGGCCACACGCATCGTGCTCGCCTCGGGCAATCCCGGAAAGCTCCGCGAGCTCACGGCGCTGTTGCAGCCGATCGGCCTCGAGGTGCTGCCGCAATCCGAGTGGCCGGTCCCGGAATGCGACGAGACCGGGCTGAGCTTCGTCGAAAATGCGATCCTGAAGGCGCGAAATGCCGCGCTGCACACGGGGCTGCCGGCACTCGCCGACGACTCCGGGATCGAGGTCGATGCGCTGCAGGGACAGCCCGGGATCTACTCGGCGCGCTATTCCG
>PWGH01000200.1 GCA_003555285.1 Thioalkalivibrio sp. | reverse complement strand
TGATGGTCAGTCAGCCCTGGATTTTGTCATGCGGCCGGTCCGTCAGGCCAGGTTCAGAGCCGCACGTCTTGCCCCTCGAACCGGCAGGCGGGAAGATGGAACATCCCACGAAGGAAAGGCGGCCATGCCATCCCCTGTTGCCAACAAGGATGCTTCTGATGGCGCGAGCATCTCTCAGAGCGAAACGCTGAGGGCCATCACCTCCCTGGCACATCAACGCGATGACCTGGCTGCAGTGTGGCTGTATGGCTCCAGGGCTGCAGGGGCCAAACAGGCCATCGACCGACTCAGGCTAGCACCAGCGGGTGCGCATCGGGCAGCGGTTCGGGGCCGTAGAGCACCCAGACATCCAGCGCCGGCCCCAGCTCCTCGACCAGGCGAAGTTTATCCGGGTGGGCGTCCAGGGTCTGACGGGCGCAGATGCCCGCCTCGAAGCGGCCTTCCAGCAGGCCCTCGGCCACTGCCACCGTGGTGGGCACGTCGATCTCCTCATCGAAGGCCGAGAGATCGGTGTAGTAGCGCGTCGCCGGCTGGCGCGCCACCTGGCGAGGCATGGCGATGTCGCGTTGCGCCAGCAGTACCAGCGGGTGGCTGCCGGCCACGAAGACATCCACCGGAAAGGCGCGGTGCATGTAGTGCCCCACGCAGTCGGCGTGGCTGAAGTGGGCCGTGCACTGCAGCACCCGGGCCACCTCGCCTGCCATCAGGGCCGCAAAGGCCGTTGGAAAGTCGTCGTAGAACCGCATCTCGGCCTCGGCCAGGCCGCGAGCCTCGAGGTAGCGGCCAAGCACCAGCACATGGTTGTTTCCATCAGGACCCAGCGTGGCAACGATCATTGCATGACTCCTCGGGTATCGGCTCAAAAGGCGAAGATCACCAGCGCCCCGACTACGATCAGCACCACCCTCAGCCAAACCGCACGCCGCGCGATCACCCCATAGGAGATACCCGCCAGGCCAAAGGCGATCTTGACCGCATCGAAGATCGCGCCGGCCGGATCGAAGGCCAGGCGGATCACGTCTGGATTCGCCACCATGGCCAAAGGAATGATGTAGAGCCCGATGCCCAACGCCATGGCCTTGAATGCCACCTTCAGCCAGTTCTCCCCTACCATGCCGGCGGCGATGAAGACGCCGCCACAGACAGGCGGCGTAATGGTAGAAAGCAGCGCAAACCAGAACACGAAGAGATGAGCCAGCAATGGATCCAGACCCAGCGAAATCAGCGCCGGCCCCGCCACGGAAACGCAGATGACGTAGGCCGCCGTGGTCGGCACTTCCATGCCGAGGATCAGGCAGGCCAATGCGGTGAGCAGCAGCGCCGGCCACAGCATCTCATTCGAGAGTGACAGGATGCCCGAGGTGATCTTCACCCCCAGCCCGGTGAGTGACAGCACCCCGATCACCAGCGAGGCGCAGATGATGATGGCACCGATCACCGCCACCTGACGCCCCGCCGTGACCAGCGCCTCGGCCAGACGCGAACCAAAACCTCGCAGCGAGAAGCTCAGCGTTACGTCGAAGAACAGCAGAGCCAGGCCGGCAAAGACCGCCAGGCTGGCGGCATACTGT
This sequence comes from Thioalkalivibrio sp., assembly GCA_003555285.1. The sequence continues at coordinate 3,142 of PWGH01000200.1, read as the reverse complement.
GGCGTGTAGCCGCCAAGAAAGATGCGCTCCAGCAGGATCACGAAGGGCACCGCAAAGAAAAGCGAGGTGATCAGCACCTCCCGACCCGAAGGGCGATCCTCTTCGGCCACGGGACGCAGATCATGGCGAGTGGCATAGGCGTTGATACCGACCCAAACCGTGACGAAGTAGAGAATGGCCGGGAGCATGGCTGCCGCCATGATCTGGGTATAGGGGGTGCCGGTCAGCTCGACCATCACAAAGGCCCCGGCCCCCATCAGCGGCGGCATGATCTGCCCGCCGGAGGAGGCCACGGCTTCCACGCCACCGGCCAGGGAGCGGGGATAGCCAAGACGCACCATGGACGGAATCGTGATGGCGCCTGTCGAGGCGACGTTGGCCGAGGCCGAACCGGAGATCGAGCCCATCAGCGCCGAGGAGATGACCGAGACCTTGGCGGCCCCGCCGGTGAGACGCCCGGCCACGGCGCTGGCCATGTTCATGAAGCCACGCCCGGCCTCCCCGGCGTTGAGCACGGCGCCAAAGATCACGAAGATCGCCACCACGCCGACGCTCACCCCTGTCAGCGACCCCCACAGCCCACCCTCGGAAATGGTCAAGGTGCCCACGAAGCTCTGCACCGGCATACCGGGGTGCCCAAACTGACCGGGGATATGCGAGCCAAAGACCCCGTAGAGGAGCGCGCAGAGCGCTACCGTGGGCAGTGGCCAGCCGATGGCACGGCGCGCCGTTTCAAGGGCCAACCCGATCAAAAATATCCCGATCGTCATCTGCAAGGAGGTATCGATGAAGCCGTACTGATTCGCCAGCGCCTGCTCGTTGAAGACGATATAGCCGCAGGCGGCAATGCCCAGGGCCGTCAGCAGCCAGCCACTCCAGCGCTCGAAGGGAGTTCGAGCCAGCAGGATCAGGATCCACGGCAGCGCCAGCGCCATATGGATGGGCCGGCTGATCAGCGCGGGGGTCAGGCCGTAGAAGATCAGCCCCAGATGGAAGACGACGCTGACCGCGCCCAGCACCACCCAGGCGGGATGCAGACGCGACGCGATGGCATCGCCGGCATCGGCCGACGATGAGGAAAGGGACATGGACATGGGGCTTACCTTGCTGACGCGAGGCGCCCCCGAGAGACCGGGGGCGCCTGGGGGAAATTAACGCAGTGCGTCGGGTATCTCGATGCCGGCTTCATCGTAGTAGCGCGCGGCTCCCGGATGCAGCGTCCCTGCGATGTTGCCGACCATGTCGTGGGTGATGCCACCCCACCAGGCGGTCTCTTCGGCCATGGCGTCCCGGCGTTCCCAGAAGGTCCTGGTCAGGAGGTAGGCGGTATCGTCATCCATGCTGGTAGTGGTATAGGCGATAACCGGCAGCGAGGTGGTCTCTACATCCTGATCAATGCCGGAATAGGTACCTCCGGGAATGGTCTGCCGGGCAGCTCCGGTCTGTTCGATCTGCTCATCGGTGAGGCTGACCAGGCTGATCGGCATGCTGGCGGCCGTCTCGATCACGTTGGGCGTCGGGAATGAGCTGGCGGTGACGAAGGCCTCGATCTGACCGTTCTTCAGCGCGTCGGGGCCACTGCCGATATTGGCGCTGGCCACCCGGACCTTGTCCAGCAGGTCGAACATTTCCAGATAGCGCTCGGCCTCGCGAGCCCCGAAGGTGCCGCGACCAATGAGAATATGCTTGCCTTCGAGATCTTCCAGACCGATCACGCCTTCGTCGCCGGCGGCCACGAAGTGCATGGTGATCGCAGGAATCGGGAACAGGCCGCGAATCTCCTGGAAGCGGGGATTCTGTCGCTCGGCAAAGGCGCCCTCACCTGCCATGGCCTGCTCCACCAGCCCCGGCGGCGTGGTAAAGACATAGTTACCCTGGCGTGCCATTACCTCCATGACGTTCTGCACCGAGCCCTGGCTCTCCTCCAGGGTCAACACGACCTCACCATCGGTCCCCTTGCGGATCGCTTCCGAGAGTTCGACCCCCATCTGGTAGTAAGCGGTACCCGCCGAGGCGGACTTGTAGGTAACGCGGGTCTCCGCCTGAGCCTGAAAAGCCGCGGCGCCAAGCAGGATGGCCGTCGCGGAAGCCAGCAGATGGCGGGGGAAGTGGGGCATGTCGATCTCCTTGGGTGTCCAGAATCCACAAACCACTATAATGCCGATTTTCCAGGCGAGGAACCTTTCTGCCATGACAGGACAAGACGTTGCGCTACTCGGCGCAGGCGGCGGTATCGGCAGAGCCATTGCCGAGATGGCATTGGAGCAGGGAGCACGACTATGGCTCCTGGATCTGGAAGAGCGGAGAAGCACCCTTGACAGCCTGATGTCACATGGCCGAGAGCAAGCCCGCTTTATCGCTATCGACCTCTGCGATGAGAGCAGCATCACGGCCGCCTTCAACGAGATCGGAGAAGAAGCCGGGCGTCTGGACGCCTGTATCAATGCTGCCGGCATCATTCACCGGGCAAGCTTCGAGGACACCAACGCCGACGCTCTCGAGCGGGTCATGGCCATCAACGTCACCGGCCCCTTTCAGGCCCTGCAGCAAGCCGTGAGCCTGATGCCGCAGGGCGGGAGAATCGTCAATATCGCCTCGGCTCACGGCCTGCGCACCGGCCCGGAGCGCAGCGCCTATGCCATGAGCAAGGGCGCCATCCTCTCGCTGACTCGAGCCCTCGCCGTGGAACTTGGCCCCCGGGGCATCCTGGTCAACGCCGTGGCGCCGGGACCGGTCAGTGCCGGCATGCAGGACGCCGAGTCCGAGTCGCGACGACGCTGGCAGGCTGCCACGCCTCTCGGGCGAGTGGCGCGCCCCGATGAGGTGGCACGGGCCGTGCTTCAGCTCGCCTCGCCCTTTAACACCTTCATCACCGGGCAGACGCTGGTGCTCGATGGCGGTGCCACCGCCAACCTGGGCGGAGAGACAAACAGGCACGCCTAGCCGAACACCACCCTGGCCACGTCCTTGTAGCGCTTGGCGAAGTGCACCGTCATGCCCTCCTTGAGATGGTCGGGCAGTTCGTCATAGTCGCGACGGTTGGCGTCGGGAAGGATCACCTCGAAGATATCGCTGCGCCTCGCGGCGATCACCTTCTCTCGGATTCCGCCCACCGGCAGCACCTGGCCGGTGAGGGTCAGCT
>PWGH01000002.1 GCA_003555285.1 Thioalkalivibrio sp. | reverse complement strand
GCAAAGGGGCCGACCTGGCCGCGACCGGCGATGACCGCGCCCTCAATCACGCTGTGGGGCTCTATCATCGTCTCGGCGCCGATATGGCTGTCGCGGACCACGCAGTGGGGACCAATGCGCACCCCCTCACCGAGTTCCACCTCGCCCTCGAAGACGCAGCCCACGTCGATCTCCACGTCATGGCCGCAGGTCAGGGTGCCGCGAATATCGATTCGCGACGGGTCGAGCAGGGCGACGCCATCGGCCATCAGCCCCTCGGCGATAGCAAGCTGGTGGGCGCGTTCCAGGCGTGCCATCTGGGCCCGGTTGTTGACCCCCTCCACCTCCAACGGATCAGCCGGCTGGGCGGTGACGATCTCCACTCCCTCGGCGGCGGCCATGGCGATGATATCCGTCAGATAGTACTCCCCCTGGGCATTGTCGGCGGAGAGGCTGGGTAGCCAACGCCTGAGTTGGGAGGCGGTCATGGCCATGATGCCGGTGTTGCACTCGCGCACCGAGCGCTCCGATTCCGAGGCATCCTTGTGCTCGACGATGGCCACCGCCTCCCCTTGAGTGTTACGCAGGATCCGTCCGTAGCCGGTCGGATCCTCGAGGGTCACGGTGAGTAGACCCAGGTGCTGGTCGTCGATGGACTCGAGCAGGGTCGTCAGGGTCTCGCGGCGAATCAGCGGCACGTCGCCATAAAGCACCAGTACCTTGCCTTCGCCGAGGCCGTCCAGGACCTGGGCCACGGCATGACCGGTACCCTTCTGCTCGGCCTGCAGCGCGTAGCGCACCTTACAGTCGGATAGCGCCTCGCGGACCCGCTCGGCACCGTGCCCTATCACTACGTGGGTGCGCTCGGCGCGAAGGCCTGTGGCGGTATCGATCACGTGACGCACCATGGGCTTGCCGGCTAGGCGATGCAGTACCTTGGGGAGGGTCGAGCGCATGCGGGTCCCCTGTCCCGCTGCGAGAATTACCACGTCAAGCGTCATCATGACTCCATGTCCAGGTTCGTCGATCAGGCCATTCTAGGGCTCAGTGGACCTCGAAGCCCAGCTCCTCCACCAATGCCTCTCCAAAGGCATCGACGAAGGCGGGGCTGACCCGACTCGTCCAGTCGCCCCCTTCCTCGCGGACGATCATCAGGACCTTGAGGCCCTGCTCCCGGGCCAGGGCCATGCCCGCTTCGTCGCCAAGGACCATCAGCGCCGTCGCCCAGGCATCCGCCCAGGCGTTGGAGGGGTGTAGCACGCTTACCGACGCCAGGCGGTGTTCGATGGGCCGGCCGCTGCGCGGATCGAGGGTATGGGAGAAGCGCTGCCCGGCCTCCTCGAAGTAGTTGCGATAATCGCCGGAGGTGGCCAGCGACAGGTCGCGAATGGGCAGCACGTACTGGGCCTCCTGCCGGTCTTCCAGCGGCGCCTCCACGCCGATACGCCATGGCTCGGCGTCGGCGTCGCGGAATCCCCGCCCGATCAGGTCACCCCCCAAGTTGACCAGGTAGTGCTCGAGGCCCTCTTGGTCCAGATACGCCGCGACTCGGTCGGTGGCATGGCCCTTGGCCACGCCGCCGAGATCAACGAAGACGTCTCGCGTACGGCGCGCCTGGAGACCCTCGGCGTCGAGTTCCAGCGCATCCACGCCGACGGTCTCCAGACGCTCGTCCAGAAGCTCATCCTCGGGGATCTCCCGGGGTCGCGCCTCGGCGCCAAAGCTCCAGAGATTGACCAGCCCGCCGATGGTCACATCGAAGGCGCCCTCGCTCTTGTCGGCCACCGCCCGGCTGATCGCCAACACCTCCATCAGCTCGTCGGAGAGCGGTTGCCACTCGCCCACCGGTGCCTGGTTGAAGGCCATCAGCTCGGAATCCTCGATATAGATCGACATCGCCTGATCGACGTCATCTAGGACCGCCTGGATCCCCTCCTCCAGTTCACGAGCTTCGCCCTGGGTCAGAGGATCGGCGATCGTCGTCTGGTAGAAGCTGCCGAAGATGGCACCCTCGAAGCGCACCGGGGAATCCAGGGGCCGATCACGCTCCGAGCAGCCGGCCAGCAGGGTCGCAAATCCCAATAGAAGCAGCAGGGAAAGTAAGACGCGTGGTCGTCTCATGACGAAAGGGACTCCTGTGAGGGATGAGGGGCGGCCACTACCAGAACAGCCAGAGCAGCCAGGCGCCGAGCAACAAGCGGTAAACCACGAAGGGCTGCATGCCGACCCACTTGATGAAGGCAAGGAAGTAGTGAATGCAGAGATAGGCGCTAACGCCTGAAAGGATGGCACCGACTATCACCGCCGACCAGTCCACCTGGTGGGCCTCGCGAATCAGCCCGACGACTTCCAGGCCCCCGGCCAGAGCAATCACCGGAATCGACAGCAGGAAGGAGAAGCGCGCCGCCCCCTCTCGACTCATGCCCAGCAGCAGTGCGGCGGTGATGGTGATGCCAGAGCGAGAGGTGCCAGGAATCAACGCCAGAGCCTGGGCGAAGCCAATCAGCAGCACATCCCTGAGGCCAAGTTGGTACTCGCTACGTCCGTCGCGGCGTCGACGCCAGTCCGCATAGCCCAGCAGCAGGCCGAAGCCGATAAGGCCAAGGCCGATGATGACCGGCGAACGCATGCCCAGCGAGACGACGTCGCGAAAGGCGAAGCCGATGACACACACGGGCAGGGTCGCCAGCATCACCCACCATGCCAGCCTGGCGTCCCGGTCCACACCGCCACCGCGCAGCGAGCCGGCCCAGCTGATACTCATGCGAATCAGCTCGTGGCGAAAATAGAGGATCACAGCCGTCAGGCTGCCGATATGCAGCGCCACATCGAACGCCAATCCCTGGTCCTCCCAGGGGGTGAGAACCGGCACCAGAATGAGGTGGGCGGAGCTGGAGATGGGCAGGAACTCCGTCAGCCCCTGGACGACGGAGAGTACGATGACCTGTAGCCAGTCCATAGGGCTCACACCCCCGTCAGGATCGCCGTGGCGATGCTGAAGTAGATCAGCACTCCGCAGGCGTCGATCAGCGTGGTGACCAGCGGTGCCGATGCCGTGGCCGGATCCCAGCCCACCCGGTCCAGAAGGAAGGGAAGGCACATGCCCAGCAGGCTGCCGAACAGCACAATGGTCACCATGCTCATGGCCACCACCATAGCCACCGCCTCGCCGCCGCGCATCACACCGATAGGCGCCACCGCCAGCGCCATGGTCAGCCCCAGTGCCCCCGCCACCAGTAGCTCACGTCCGAGCAGCTTGCCCCAGTCCTTGACCCCGACGTCACCCGTCGCCATGCCGCGCACCATCAGGGTGGCGGCCTGGGCCCCGGCGTTGCCGCCGCTGCCGATCAGCAGGGGCAAGAAGAACACCAGGGCCACCTGAGCGGCAATAGTGTCCTCAAAATAGGCGATACCGGCCCCGGAAAAGAGGTTGGCGAACACCAGCAAGACCAGCCAGAACACCCGCTTGCGATAAAGACTCCAGATCGGTACCCGGCTGACGCCGTCTTCCAGGGCACCGATGGACATCCCCTTGTGGAAGTCCTCGGTGGCCTCGGACTCGGCCACGTCCATGGCGTCATCATGGGTGACGATGCCGACCAGCCGCTCATCGTGGTCGATGACCGGCATGGCCAGCAGGTCGTAACGCGATATCAAGCGGGCGACCTCTTCCTGCTCCTCATCCACCGAGATGCTGATCACGTCCTTGATCATCAGATCGTCGACCTGGGCTCCGGGACGCGCCACCATCAGCTGGCGCAGGGACATCGTGCCCGCCAGGCGACCCTCGGCGTCGATGATGTATAGCTGGTAGACCGTTTCCGCGTCGGGAGCGGTCTGCCGCACGCGCATCATCGCCTGGGACACGGTCATGCCGCTGGGGATGGCCACATAGTCCGAGGTCATGATGGCCCCGGCGGTGCCTTCCTCGTAGCTGGCCAGGCGCTTGAGGTCCTCGCGTTCCTGGCGCGCCATGCGCCGCAGCAGCGTCTCACGCCGATCTTCGCCCAGCAGGTTGAACAGATCGACCCGCTCATCGGACCCCATCTCCTCAAGAATCAGTTGCAGCATCTCATCGGAAATGGCCTCGGCGATCTCCAACTGCTCGTCACCCGGCAGATAGCCCAGCACATTGGCACGGCGCTCGATCGGCAGACAGTCCAGCAACCCCAGCACGACGGGAAGGTCATCCTCCTCTTCGATGATATCTTCCAGGATCTCTGCCAGGTCGGCGGCACGCAGCTCGGGCAGCAGCTCATCGAGGCGCTCCCTTTGCTCCTCCTCGAGTGCCTTCAAAAGCGTATCTTTCTGTTCCTGCAAATTTTCATTCAGGGTCATGGCATCCTCCTGACGCCGACTGGCGGAGAGATCGAATCATGGGGCCGCTCGTGGATGGCGAAAGCGAAACGCTTCATGATAGCAGAGACGAGAACGCCCCCCGAACAGGGTTCGGAGGGCGTTCTCTAAAGGAACAGCAAAGAGCGTAATCAGCCCTTGCCGGCCTTCTTGCGCAGTTGCTGGATGGTACGCAGTTGCGCCACGGCTTCAGCGAGTTCGGCGGCAGCGCGAGTGTAGTCCAGCTCCGCCGACTTGTCGCTGAAGGCCTTCAGCGCATGCTGGGGAGCCTCTTCGGCGGAGGCCTCGTCGAGGTCACCGGCTCGGGATGCCGCATCGGCCAGGACAGTGACCACATCGGGCTGCACTTCCAGGAAGCCCCCCGAAACGTAGAAGTTCTCCTCACG
>PWGH01000113.1 GCA_003555285.1 Thioalkalivibrio sp. | reverse complement strand
GCGTGTCCTCCGCGGGTTTCACGATCACCGGCGCCGCGCCGCCGTGTTCGAGGACGCAGCGAGTGCCGGGTGCGAGCAGCGAACGCAGCCGCCAGCCGACCTTCGCACTGCCGATGAAGCTGAAGAAACCGACCCGCGGGTCGCTGACCAGTTGTGTGGCGACGTCGAGATCGGTGGTCAGCAGGGCCTGGCACCAGGCATCCGGGAGCCCAGCCTCGCGCAGGATGCGCACGAAGCGAAAACACGACAGCGGCGTGTCCTCCGCGGGTTTCACGATCACCGGACAGCCGGCCGCCACCGCCGGGCCGACTTGGTGCGCAATCAGATTCAGCGGGTGGTTGAAGGCGCTGACCGCCACCACCACGCCGATGGGCTCGAGCACGGTGAAGGCCTGCTTGCCGGCCGAGGCCGCGTTGATTCCCATCGGGATGACCTCGCCGTCGTCGCGGCGCAGGCCCTCCACACAGAGCCGAATGCTGTCGATGCTGCGCGCCACCTCCACCCGCGAATCGACCAGCGGCTTGCCGCCCTCCCGCGCCGCCTCGATCGCGAGATCCTCGGCCCGCGCCGTCAACAGGGCCGCGGTCCGCTCCAGGATCTCGATCCTCCGCGGTCGTGGCAACCAACGGCTCCGATCGCGGAACAATTGATGCGCCGCCGCCAGGGCCTGCTCGACCCCGGCCGAATCCACGGTTTCCACCTCGGCGATCGGTGTGCCGTCGAAGGGGGCGAAGACCGGCAGCAGGCCCGCGGTTGGCCCGCGGCTGGCCACTGGGCCGCCCGCCGTATCACCGGCCGTATCACCCGGAAAGCCGACCGTGAGCGTGGCCATCCGTTCCAGGGTGCTCATCAGCCGGGTCCCTCGATCAAGAGGGAATGGCCCGACAGGCGAGCGTCCGCCAGGGAGTGGCCCGCCGTGCCCGAGAGAGAAGCGTTCGGCTGGGAGATGCCCGATCGCGGATGCGATTCAGATGGCACGGCTCTTTTTTTTGATTTCGTGATTCAGGATGCGGTCGTTGTCGCTGTAGTCCACCGGCACATCGATCACGTGCACGCCGGATTCGCGCAGGCAGGCCTGCAATAGGGGCACCAGATCCGCAGCGGCTTCGAGGCGGTGACCGTGGGCCCCGTAACTGCGCGCGTACGCGACGAAGTCCGGATTGCCGTAGGCCAGCCCGTAATCGTCGAAGCCCATCGCCGCTTGTTTCCACCGGATCATGCCGTAGGCGTCATCACGCAGGATCAGCACCACCAGGTGCAGGCCGAGGCGCACCGCGGTCTCGAGTTCCTGCGAGTTCATCAGGAAGCCGCCATCGCCGCAGATCGCCATCACTGGCCGATCCGGATGGACGATGCGCGCGGCCATCGCCGAGGGCAGGCCGGCACCCATCGACGCCAGGGCATTGTCCAGCAGCACCGTGTTGGGCTGGTGGGCCCGGTAGTTGCGGGCGAACCAGATCTTGTAGATGCCGTTATCCAGGGCAATGATCCCGTCATCCGGCATCACCGCGCGGACGTCCGCCACCAGGCGCTGCGGATAGATCGGAAAGCGGTCGTCGTCCGCGCCCTCCTGCAGGTGGGCGTCCAGATGCCGCTTCACGGCCATGAAGCGCGCGAAATCCCAGTGCGCCTGCGGGGTGATGGCTTGGGTCAGCCGCTCGACGCTGTGGGTAATGTCGCCGATCACGCCTTGATCCGGGTGATACACGGCATCGATGGTGGCCGTCACGTAGTTGACATGGATCACCCGGGCCTGCTCGGCGCGCGCCGTCGCCTCGACCAGCGGCGCGGCATGTTCCGGCAGGTCCATGATGAACGGCGGTTTTTCGACCACATCATGGCCGACGTTGATGATCAGGTCGGCGGCCTCGATCGCCCGGTGCAGGAAATCGTCGCCGGACAGCGTCGCGTTGCCGAGGAACAGTGGATGGCGTTCGTCCACCACGCCTTTGCCCATCTGGGTGCTGAAAAAGGGGATGCCCGTGGCTTCGACCAGCGCGTGCAGCGCGCGACAGGTGTGGCGCCGATTGGCGCCGGCCCCAATCAGCAGCAGCGGGTGGCGCGCGGCTTCGATGCTCTTGACCGCCGCGGCCACGGCGCCGTCACTGGCCCACGGGGTCTCGAAGCGGCTGCGCGGGATCACCACGGCCTTGGTCGATTCGCGGGCGATGTCTTCCGGCAATTCCAGGTGCACGGCGCCGGGGCGTTCGTCCTCGGCGCGCCGGAACGCCTCGCGCACGCGTGCCGGGATGTTCGAGCCGCTGCTGATCTGTCGGGTGTATTTGGTCAGTGGGTGCATCATGCCCACCACGTCCAGGATCTGGAACTCGCCCTGCTTGCTGGCCTTGATCGGCTTCTGGCCGGTGATCATCAGCATCGGCATCGCCCCCAGCTGGGCATAGGCCGCCGCGGTGACCAGGTTGGTGGCCCCGGGGCCGAGCGTGGCCAGGCAGACCCCGGTGTGGCCGGTCAGGCGCCCGTAGGTGGCCGCCATGAAGCCGGCCGCCTGTTCGTGGCGGGTGAGGATCAGCCGGATGGACGAGGTCCGCAGGGACTCGAGCAGGTCCAGGTTCTCCTCGCCGGGAATGCCGAATAGGACCTCGACCCCTTCCGATTCCAGGGCCTTGACCAGCAGATCCGATGCCTTCATGGGTGCGTGTTCCTCTCCAATGGCCGTGCAGTGCACGCGCGGTGGGCGTCGCCGTCGGCGGCTTTCATGCGTGTGAGGCAATACCGGGGCATGAAGCGTTCCGCGCACGCTTCCTCCAGGTGCACCGCAAAGGCGGCCGGAGCGGTCGCGGGGTCGCGCAGGGCGCCGGGCGCCAGGTAGGGAAAAAGTTCGTCGTAGCGCCGGATCGCGGCTTGATCGACGCGGCGATGGATGTGGGTGCGGTTGAGTTCCGAGGTGTGGAACAGGCCGGCAGAGGCAATCAGCTCGGCAGTGGCCTGCACGGTCTTGGCATGAAATTGCAGCACGCGCTGCGCCTTGTCCGGAACCACCAGACCCCGAACCAACCGCGGATCCTGGGTGGCGACGCCGGAGGGACAGCGGTTGGTGTTGCAGGTCAGCGAGTGCACGCAGCCCAGGGCCAGCATCATGCCGCGGGCGCTGTTGCAGAGATCGGCGCCCAACGCCAGGTTCTTCACCAGATGAAACCCGGTGAGGATCTTGCCCGAGGCGATCACCCGGATCGCGTGGCGGACATCGAAGCCGGTCAGGCAATCGTCGACGAAGGCCAGCGCCTCGCGCAGCGGCATGCCCACCGAGTTCGTGTATTCGAGCGGTGCCGCACCAGTTCCGCCTTCGCCGCCATCGACCGTGATGAAATCGGGGGTGATGCTGGATTCCACCATCGCCTTGCAGATGGCGATGAATTCGCTTTTGCGCCCGATCGCGAGCTTGAAGCCGATCGGCTTGCCTCCCGACAACGTTCGTAATCGGGCGACGAAATCAAGCAACCCCCGGGGCGAGTCGAAGGCGCTGTGACCGGGTGGGGAATCCACTACGGTACCGGGCTCAACGCCGCGAATGCGGGCGATCCTTGGGGTGTTCTTCTCAGCCGGAAGGATCCCGCCATGCCCGGGCTTTGCGCCCTGGGAGAGCTTGATCTCGATCATCTTCACCGCATCGAGGGTGGCCTTCTGTCGGAAGGCCTCCGGGGAAAACTCCCCGCGGGCATCCCGGCAGCCGAAGTAGCCGGTGCCGATCTGCCAGACCAGATCGCCGCCCGGTTCCAGATGATAGGGGCTCAGCCCGCCCTCACCGGTGTTGTGGGCGAAGCCGCCGAGTTGGGCACCGCGGTTCAGGGCCAGGATCGCGTTGGGGCTCAGCGCGCCGAAGCTCATCGCCGAGATGTTCAGGATGCTGGCCCGGTAGGGTTGGCGGCAGTCGGGGCCGCCCACGTCGACCCGCAGGTCCAGCACGTCGGCAGCACGGATCGCCGAGAGCGAATGCCCGATCCATTCGTAGCCGTCGCGATAGACATCCACCCGGGTTCCGAACGGCACGGTCTCCAGTTCGCCCTTGGCCCGCTGATAGGCGATGCTGCGGAACATGCGATTGATCGGGGCGCCATCGGTGTCGGATTCGATCAGGTACTGGCGCACGAAGGGTCGCAGGCCCTCCAGCAGCCAGCGCGCGCGCCCGATCAACGGAAAGTTGCGCCGAATCGAATGGCGCGTCTGCACCCGGTCGTGAACGGCCAAGGCCACGAGCGGCAGGATCAGTACCAGTGCCGACGGCCACCACCACGACACCATGGCGACGAGGACCAGGAGGACCACGGCCGCCGTCGCAAAGCCAATGGGCAGGTGTGCGTTTCCCTTCATGAGACTCAGGATAGGGGGGCGCGCCGGATCCGCCCATACGGGTTTTCACGAGGCTCCTGACGATCGGCCGTCTATGGGTTTCTACCGATGGCCAGGGGGTGCGGTTCGCATCATCCTTTTCCTTGATAACGGCGATGCCGGGGAGGGTGCATGGACCAGGGAGACGAGAACGCGGCGGACAAGGTCCTGCAGGCGGTCGCGGCCACGTTTGATGACAACGTGCCCAATCTGTATCGCATGTTGGCCCGCAGCCCGGTGGCCCTGTCGGCCTTCGTGCGCCTGGAGGATATCCTGGAGCATCATGGACAACTTCCGCGCGCTGAACAGGCGGTGGTGGCCCTCGAAGTCGCGCTGGTACACAAGTGCAATTACTGCCGCGGCGTGATGTCGCGGGAGGCGCGGGAGGCGGGGGTGAGTGATGACAGCATCCAGGCCATCCTGCATGGCTCCGAACCCACGGAGCCGCGCCATCGGCTTCTGGTGACGACCACGCGCCGCCTGATGACGGTCTCCGGATACCTCGGCCAGGCGGAGGTCGCGCTATTGGACGAGCGGGGGGTGCCCTTCGAGGAGTTGCTCGAGATCATCGCCATCATCGCCGCCTTCACGCTGGCGACCTACGCCAACAACCTTGCCGGTACCCGGATCGATCCGGATTACCGCTGATGGCCACGGGTGGTTCGCAGACTCGTGCCCGTGGTACGCAAGCTCAGCCAGTGCTCGCCCAAGAGCGAGTGGTTGGCCCCCCCTCCTCTGTAGGCCAATTTCGCCCGCATAGGCTGCCACCGCTGCTCATAAGCGGCTTTCGTTGCGACTTGACAAACCCCCAAGGCGAAGGGATATTGTGACGAAAGCAATCGAAATGCCTATTCTTTAATCTTTTTCCTAAACAGCATTAATATAGCCAATTATATAATAATAAAAATATGTCAATATTATCATCATCAAACGAAAAAGTATCACCTTCTGAAGAAAGTGGCGGATTCAGTCTGCTAGGTAGGTGCGACGCTAAGACTACAAGAATATTGAAATCAGGATATGATAATGCAGTCGCTTTGTTTAAAGATAAATATGAGAGGAGTTTGTTAGGAAAAGATATTTTCTGGATTAACTTCTGGCAAAGATCAGACCCTGGTGTAAAAATAGCAGATATACCTGAATGGGACTATTTGTGTCAATGGGCGAATCAAATACTACAAGAGCACTATCCGGATGATACCACTTTAGATTCATTTGGTATTATAATGAATCCGATCGGGAGTCCAGACCAATACTGGCATATAGATTATGGCGGTGGTTATTCTACTGTTTTTGTGCCCCTAACTGAAATATCAACTTTAAATGCCACTCAATATATTAGTATGCCCTCTCCTGTGTCTGATGATGTTAAAAAAGAAATATATTCAGATATCGATAATATTAATTTCAACAAATTAGCGTCGATAGTTTCTTGTATTGAAGTCAAACAAAAAATAGCGCCTCCATTTAGTATTTTAAAAATGGATTTTGGATGTATTCACAGAGGAATATCCAACAGAGATAAATATCATAGAGTGCTATATTGGATGTCTTTTTCCAATAATCCAGACTTGTGTCCTTATGAAGATCCTTTTGCTATTAATGAACTTTAAATAGATAAAAATGTTTTTAAAATAAATTTTTTAATTCATTGGGATAGAAAAAATAATTTTCATGCGGCCGAGGCTCCCTTCGAGGACAACGTGCCCAATCTGTATCGAATGTTGGCCCGCAGTCCGGTGGCCCTGTCGGCCTTCCTGCCGCTGGAGGATATCCTGGAACATCATCGGCAGCTCGCCCGCGCTGAACAGGCGATCGCCGATTCACCCCTACCGAACCCCACCTCCATCAGCGGCCTTTACGCTCTGACACCGATGAAACAATTCACGCGGAGCGCAGCCGGGCCGTGAGGATGCGGCAGACCTCCCAAAGCACGTCGGGGCGCTGCCGGGCGAGGCTCTGGAACGGATCCCGGCCCAGCACCAGCAAGCTGCTGTCTTCCAGGGCCAGGACACTGGCGGCCCGTGGCTGGTCGTCGAACAAGGCCATTTCGCCGAACATCTCGCCCGACTGCAGGGTTGCCAAATCCATGGCACCCTGGGGTCCCTCCTTGCGGACCACCAGTCGACCGGTCTGCACCAGGAACAATTGGTCGCCCTCGTCGCCCTCCCGCACGACACATTCGCCGGCGAGGTAGGTCTCCGAAGTCATCACGGCATCCAGTGCCCGCAAGTGCTCCAGGCTCATCGCCTTGAACAGGGCGAGGTTCTTCAGAAACAGCAGTCGGATCATCAAATCGATCTCCGCGTCGGCAGGGGGAGAGGACGGCGCTGGGTTGCCGAGGCGACGCGCAACCAGCGCGCTTGCGCGGCGCACCCAGGGATTATCGGATCTGACGGCGCGCTGCAGCACGAGGGCGCGTCCGTCGGGATTGCCCGGAACCCGATCGCCCAAGGCGACCTCGGCTTCCAGGAAGGGCAGCAAAGGCGCGACGTAGCGGCGCTGCGGTAGCGACGCCAGAGTCTCCACGGCACTCGAGCGCAGCCGCGGGTCCGTGGACTGGAGCAGGGTGCGCACAAGCTTGAAGGTGCGCGGGCAGTTCATGGCGGATAGCACTTGGATGACCACGTGGGTGGCCCCGTGCAGCCCATCCTTCACCGCCACCGCCAGCGGCTGCCAAGCCTCGTCGTCATCGGGTATCAGGGGCAGCAGCGCCAGCAAGGCCTGTGTGACCGGAAAGACCTTGGTCTCGAGATGGCCCAGGAGGATCTCCTCGGCATCGGATCCATACCTGCCGCACACCGCGATCGCGGCGTCCCGTCCTTCCTCGGTGACAGCATGCGACAGCCAATGCTGGGCCGTCGCCAGACCGGTCGGTCCAAGTCGGGATAGCGCCTCGATGGCGGCATGCCGCAAGACGGGATGGGGGCTGTCCAGGGCTTCGCCGGCCGTGGCGATCGCCGCGGCCGCACCGCTGGCGGCCTCGATGGGGAGGATCTCCGCGAGAACCATCGGGTCTTCGGACTGGCGGAAATACGCCAACAGTGGCAGCAGTGCGGGGTCGGCCCGATGACGCAGCGCGGTAAGGCCCACCACGCAGGCGGCCACGTCCAGGGGCGCGACATCCAGCACCGCCCGGGCGGTATCCCAACGTCCGCTGCCCGCATGGATCACCGCCCACAGGGCGCGCTCGGTGGCGTTTGTCACTCCGGCAATCTCGCCAGGGGGAATCTCAACGGCCGCGCCACGCCAGGCCAGAAGGTGCAGCCCTACCAGCCGCGCGCGTCCGATCGGAAGCCCGGCGAGGACCATGGCATAAGGCTGGACGGCGCCGCCGCGCTGCAGGCGTTCGAGGAACAGCAGGGCCTGGGTCTCGTCCCCAGCGTCCAGGGCCCTGGCAAGATCGGGCAACAGGGCGGGGATGTCGCCGTCGGCCGCCAGCTCCAGCCCCAGGGCACGCTCCAGTTCGGAGCTGCTGCCAAGGAGCGTACGCGTCTCGGCGAGCAGGTCCGGCGAATGAGCCAGGGGGGGCAGGCCGTCCAGCTCCACCGAGCCCTCCCTCAACTGGGCCTTGATGCCGGCGATGTAATGGCGGCCGGTGGAGTAGGCCACCAGGACGTAGACCATGGCCAGGGCCACGGCCACGATGTTGATCACCAGCGTTGTCGCCGTCGCCTGCAAGACTAACAGCAGGATACCGGCACTGGCCAGAGACAAGGAGTACACCACCCCGTCGTTAATCAGCCGCACCCTGCCAACGAAGCGGTGCGGGACCGCGTTGTAATTGAGCACAAACACCGGCAAGTCGATGCTGTTGGCCACCGGGTCGTAGACGATGTGCGCATAGATTGCTGCCGGTAGGGAACGGTCCGCGGCCAGCCACAGGAAGGCCGGCAGCAGTAGCAGCGGATAAACCAGATTGGCTCCCGCCACCCCGTAACGACGGATCAGCCATGGGGTTACGAACAGGCTCAAGACAAAGCCGATGATGTTCTGAATACCGACCATGATACCCATGAACGCACCCAGCGCCTGGGCGTCGGTGTAGGTCTCGGCATAGACATCGAAGGCGTTGTACTCGGCAATGCAATAAAGGAAGTTGTTGAAGAACACGCCGGCCGCCAGCAACGCCACGATGGGGTAGCGACGCAGCAGCTTGGGGAAGCTGCCCAGATATTCCAGGATGCTCTCCTCCTCGGCGGAGTCCGGCTCGCCCACCGGGCGGCGGGTGCGCTGCAGCCACAGCAACTGGGCCGCCGCCAGACCCAGCAACACTGGCACCCAATAGAGGGCGACCAGCGGCGGCATCAGCGTCGAGGTAAGCACCACCAACCCCGCTCCCACCAGGGCACCCCCGGATATGGCCGCCGCCACCCGGGTGCTTTGGCGCTTGCCGTCGGTGGTGGTGAAGTAATCGGCGAACAGGGTGTAGTAGACTGAGAAGGCCAGCAGCTCGAATACGGCGAGGGTCAGATACAGCAGGAAGAACCCGACTGCCCCCAGCCACTGAGTCAGCGCCACCAGCAGCAGAGTCAGTCCCGCGCCCGCACCCAGCAGACCTTGGAGAATGCCGATCCGCGGCAGCCGGTCGATGTAGCGCGACATGCCCACGGCGGCCGGCACTGAGACCAGCGCGAAGAGCATGTAAAACCACGGAAAGGCACTGGCGCCGAGATGGTTGAGGAACAGCGTCGCGGCAAGGGTGATGGCATAGGTCAGACCCGTCGAGACCAGGACCGCGATGACGATGAAGTGCGTGGCCGCGGAGGGCGCGCGCCTCATGCCTCGACCGGCTGCAGCGCGACGGCCTCGTGATGACCCTCGTCCCGGAGTCGGCGGATGCGGCGCAACAGATACGGCGAGAAGGCCTCGCCGTAGCGTTGCCAGAGTTCCGGAAGACGCCAGTCATCCATACTTACTTCTCCTCGGCACAGCGGCGACCCGCAGACACAGGTGAACGCGTTGATAGGCGAGGAATCGCTCATGGCGTAGTCGTAGCAGATCTCCTCATCCACCCCGATGTCCCGGAGGGCGACCAAGGCCCGCGGCCCACTCATACCGGCGTTGGCCTCGCAGCTGTGGTTGACGTAATCGGCGGGGTCGATGGGGTCGAAGGATACCAGGAATAGGTCGTCGTCAACCTGCAGACTCATACAATGGGCGTCCGCGGGCAGGAGTAGCAGCGCCCCGTAGGTCAATGCCTGCCCGCCGTAGACCGCCAGCCGCTCGCCCCGGGGGAAGGGCCGGCAGGCAAACACCCCGCGGCCCCGGCTGCCCGGCAGCGGACGCACCTCCAGACCCGACGCCATCCAGCCCGTGGAATCGAATTCCTGATCCTCAGCCATCACGGCTCCCCAAGCGCAAAGGTGCGCCGCCGATTGATCGCCTTCCCCCTAGTATTCGGGAAATACCTAGTGTCGATCGCCGGCGGACTCCTCCGCCCGTAATCCACAATCCCCTGTAGTTCATCCCGCGTCGGCATCCTGATTAATTGAGTGAATCTGAAGCTGGCAAACATGGGTGCTTATCCTTCGGTCCTGAACGCGTGCTGGAGGAATAGAGCGAATCAAGAAGGAACTCGCTGTCCTGGTTGGCTGACGCGTGTCCAATGGCGATAACGGCAACCAAGGCTAGAACGACGGATATTTTTGGTGGTACCTCTTGCCCTAGGTCACAGCCGTTCTCCGGTGGTTATTCGTTGGCCGGCGGTCTGGTTTTCATCCGCATACGTCGACACAGCACCTCAGGCTATTGAAATGCCATTCAAGGAACGCCGACTGGCGACACTAGGTAGTGTGGCGAGCGGTGACTATCGGATTTACGCAAAATTGCGCCGGTGCCTTGTGTTTGGTCATGGGTGAGACAAAGAGGGCCTAAGGCAGCAGAGGGGGTGGAAAGAGAGTTTTGTCAGCCGACAGAATGGTGGGAGACGGCACGGACCAGCGTCTCGGACGGGCGCTCGCCAAACAGGCGCAGGTAGTCGCGGGCGAACTCGCCGAGGTGGAGAAAGCCCCAGTTCGTGGCAATACGGGTGACGGTGGTCTCGACGCCTATCGCGGTTCGCAACTCGCCGCGCACTCGGTTGAGACGAAGGATGCGCAGGTAGGCCACGGGGGTCAGCCGCATGACCTCGCGGAAGGCGTACTGCAGGGAGCGCAGCGATGCACCGGTTTGGGCGCAGACATCCACGATCGAGGGTAGCTGTCCGGCCCGCAAGCTGGCGTCGATGAACTCGCGTGCCATTTTCACCCGCTGGTTGGCGCGTCGGCGCGCCTGGTATTCCGGGGTGTCGCCGATCTGCGCCTCGGTGGCTTGGTCGAGGGTCATCAGGATGCTGTCGAGCAGCAAAGTTTCCATCTGCGCGGATAACGGGATGGCTGGCCGGGTACCGGTCAGGCGCAGCGGATCGAGCAGGCTCACCATACCGGCGGCCAGCGTGTTGGCCGCGGGGCTGTTGTAGGCGCGGAGTTCCCGTGGCGCCCGCTCCCAAAGCCGTTCGTTGAGTATCCGTGCGCCGGCCATAAGCCTGTCCTGCTCCAGACAGACATAGACCGTATCGATATCGCCCGGTACCTGAACGTCGAATTCGGTCTGCTCCGGCAGCAGAAAGACCAATGAGTCCAGCGCATCGGAAACGTGGGAGAAGCGCATCCCAGAAGTTTGCCGAAAGGCAAAGGATACCGTGCAGGTATTGTTCGGCAGGATGCCGGTCTTGTGCACCAGCCGGTTTTGCTGCTCGTGAGCCAGATGCATGCGTTCAGAGCTGAGGGTGGTGCAGGCCCCCTGATAGGGGCCGGCACTGAGCTGATGGACATCGATCTCGACCCATGGCTGAACAAGCCCCTGTATGGCCGCATCGGTGAGTGTATGTCTGCGGTGTGCAGGGGAGGGCATCACCGGCTTTCGTTCATGCTGGTGGGCAGAGCGGTTGGCGAATAATTTATTGCTGTTCATGACCAGGATATAAGTCGCGATATTTTCATTTTTTGTGCGATCACGCCCAGTGAACAGGAGGACAACGGGTGGTACAGGTTTGATCATAACTCACTTTTGGAGCGAGACGGTGAAGGTGATCCCGCGCTCAAGGCCCTCGCTATCGGCCGAGAAGGTGCCGCCAGGTATCACGACCAGGCTGCGCAGCAAGCTGACGCCGATGCTGTGTCCGCCACCGCGCCCAGATTCGGTCTGTACGTATGGACTGAAGATTTTGGCGAGCGGTTCCGGGGAAAATGCCCGTGCCGTCGTCCTGCGCCCGGATCTCGACGCCCGCTCCCGCAGGCACCACGAGCAGCGCCCCTCGCGCCCCCCGCTGCTCGAGACCAGCAAGTCGTGGATTGGGCCTGTATCCGATCACAAAGGACTTGTGACGACGATCTCTAAGGGATTTCCCACCGATCGGAACGGCCAGTCGACTTCGTCACAACCAGCCCAGAGGAGGTCGAAGCGCTACGCTCGCCTCCCACGGTCCGGGTTGTCAGCACAAAAAGAGGCCGCCGGGGGTCCGCGCGCATTGCGGAACACCGGGCGGCAGGGACTTCGGACGACGATTTATCGATTGCTGGAGCGCCGGAACGCTGGGTGGTCGCCCGTACCGGGAATCGGCTGCCCGGCATCCATATAGGACTCCGCCGGCGTGCCACCACCTTGCATGCCACCGGCGATACCCGGGTGATCCCCGGTCCCGGGAACCGGTTGATCGTTGTCATAATAGGCCTTTGCCGGCCGTTTGCCGCTCTGATCGATGCCTTGGAAGCTCGGATGATCGCTTGCCCCGGGAACCGGTAGATCACCGGAGGCTCCGCTGTATTGGGCGGTGGCCATTGCGGGAAGGAGCAGCATCCCGAACGCCAGCACCTTCCAGCTTACCATCAGGCCCTTCGCGGGCCGGTGCTCGTCGGTCTCCATGTGCACTGCATCCTGAAGCGTGGCATTGCTGTTCTCGTGCTTGTTATCAATCGGGTTCATGGTCAAATCCTCAGGTCGGTGGTTGGCGTTTAATGACGAGTCCGTGGCACTTAACATCCAAGGGCTTCGCTCAGTTCATCGTTCCAGGCTGGTGGTGATGAACTGACTATGATTAAACCACCGGACTTCGAACAGAACCCTACGCACCAACCCATAGGGGAAAACCACAGCACCGCGCAAACCTCAAAGTCCCTTTCCCACCTTGCGCTATGCAGGGTGTCGCCGAGAGGGCTCACCTCCTACAGGATATTCTCTGTGGGAGCCGCGGGTGAGCGAGCATCCGCAGCGACCCGAAGGATGATCCCGGGGCCATAATGGGGTTAGAGGACGCGTTCATTTGGACGCGGGTGCTGGGACCAGAGCACTGCATAAGGCCCTTGTCGCAGCGGGGCCTATTGGCGATCGAGGGGGGGCTGGGCAGGCCTAGACGGGGAGCGGGCCTGGCGCCAAACGGTCCCGGTAGTCGGCGCAGGCCAGCGCCAGGCGCGCCAGGTGGGAGGCGCTCTTTGCGCCCATCTTCTGCATCAGATGACCCCGGTGGATCTCCACGGTGCGCACGCTGACATTCAAGGCGCGGGCGATCAGCTTGTTGGGTTGGCCGTCGAGCAGGGCTTCCAGGACCTGCCGCTCGCGCGGGGTCAGCGAGGCCAGGCGTTCTTCCACCTGCGCCATCTCGGCCGCCCCGGCGCGTCGTTGCGCGTCCTGCGCCAGGGCATCGCGCACGCCGTCGATCAGCGCGACATCGTGAAAGGGCTTTTCCAGGAAATCCAGCGCGCCCTCGTTGACCGCGCGCACCGCCATCGGGATGTCGCCGTGCCCGGTAATGAAGATCACCGGCATCTCGACCCCCTGGGCACGGAGTCGACGCTGCAGCGTCAGCCCGTCCATGTCCGGCAGGCGGACATCGAGGACCAGGCACCCCGGCGTGGCGGCGTCGACCGCGGCCAGCACGGCGCCGGCGTCGGCAAAGGCGCTGACGCGAAAATCCTCGGTCTTCAGCAACAGGCTGACGGCCGCGCGTACGTCGGCGTCGTCATCGACCAGGTAGACTTGGGGGCGTTTAGGTGCGGGCATCACGGGCCTCCACGGGCAGGGTGAACAGGAATTCCGCGCCGCCGGATTCACGGTTGCGTGCCGTCAAATGGCCGCCATGGGCCTCGACCAGGGAGCGGCTGATGGAAAGCCCGAGGCCAAGGCCGCCGATTTTCCAGGTCGCGAAGGGATCGAACAGGTTCGGCAGGCGTTCCCGCGGGATCCCGGGTCCATTGTCGGTGACCCGGATCTGCACCTCGACGTCCTGCCGGCGGACCGACAGCTCGATGCGGGCGTTGCTACGGCCTTCGACGGCCTCCATCGCGTTGCGCAACAGGTTCACCAGAACCTGCTCGATCTGCACCGGAGCGACGGTCACCGTCGGCAGCGCATCGTCGAGGGCGAGTTCCACCTTCACGTGGCGCCGGCGCATTTCCGGTCGCAACAGGTCGAGGACGGGCCGCAGCAGATCGGCCGGGGCGATGGGCTGGTACACCGACGGCTGACCGGCGGCAAAGGCGCGCATCTGCCGCACCGTTTCCGCGGCGCGGTGTGCGCCGGCATCGAGTTGGCCGAGCGCTTCCCGCAGTTCGTTCATACGACCCCGATCCAGCAGCCGCTTGCTGGCCTGGGCATAGCTCGCCAGCGCACAAAGCGGCTGGTTGAGTTCGTGCGCGAGGCCCGCGGACAGTTGCCCCAGGGTGCTCAGGCGTCCGGCGCGCGCCAGTTCGTCGAGGTGTTGCCGGGCGCGCGCCTCGGCGCTCTCGCGCTCCCGGCGCAGTGCGATCAGCAGCAGGCTGGTCGACACCAACAGCGCCAGTTGAACGTTCAACGACAGCAGGCTGGTGTGCAGGCCGACTTCGGCGAAGGGTCCAAGGCCCCATCCGGTTCCCGACAGCGCAATGGCGCCCGCCGCGAGGGTCAGGCTGGTGGTGATCTGCACCGGGCAGCGCAGGGCGGCGAGCATCACCAGTGGAAAGACGGCGTACGACAGCGGCATCGCGATGCCCATCGGCAGGTGACCGCCGTAGACGACCACGGTCACGGTAACCAGGCTTGAAACCAGCGCGGTGTCCATCGCCCAGCCGCCGTCGATCGTGCGCTCGAAGCGCGTGCCGAGCCAGCTCAACAGCGCCGGCGCCACCAGCACCAGGCCCATCAGGTCGGCGCTCCAGCACAGCCACCAAGTGTCGCGGAAGCTCACCGCGTCCATGCTGACCGCCATGCCCCAGGCTCCGGCGGTCGCCGCGATCCCGGAGGCCGCTAGACCGCCGATGGCCAGGAACAGCCAGACGTCGCGCAGGCGTTCGAAACGGGCCGAGAATCCGAAGCGACGCAGGCCGTGAGCGCCCAAGGTGACTCCGACCAGGGTTGCGAGGGTCACGCCGACGGTTTCGATCGGCGCCATCATCGACCCGGTGAACTGCCAGAGCACGAAGGCGACGGCGAGCCCGAGGGCCGGCAGCAACCGATAGCCATACAGGTAGACGAAGGCCAGACCCACGCCGGTGGCCGGCCAGACCAGCGGGATGCCGTACGCATCGGGGGTGAACACGTAGCCCCACAGACCGACCGCATAGTAGAGGGCAATCAGCATCGCACTGCGGCCGGCCAGCCGCAGCCAGGAAGCCGAGGCCTCCGGACGGCTGGACGAACGGATCAGCGATGTCGATGTGCTGGACATGATTGGACCTGACGCAGTAATGGATCTCGAGGGGTTACTGGTCCTTGGGGGTTATCGGCCTCGGATCCAGTCTAGGCGATGTTCCGCAGGCCCGGCATACGGGTTTCCCCGTAGCACGCCTCGAGTCACCTTCCCTGCGACGTTCCAACGGGCAGCACCGCTGCGACGTCGGCCGCCATCACCGGCTGCACCAGCACCGCATGCACGGGATAGCGGTCGGCCAGGCGCTCGGCGTACTCACGTTGATCCGGGTCGACCAGCACGATCACTCGCGCAGCGGGGGCGTATTTCTGCAGACTGGCCAGAAACACGTCGAGGTTGCCCAGATTGGCACCGGCGTAGTTGTTGCCGTAGCCGTAGAAGAATTCGGCGACCACATAGTCCGGACGCTGCTGCTTGAGCGCCTGGATGGCCTTGCGTACCGAGGGCACGGTGACTTCGATGATCTGCCGGCGTCGGTACAGCTCGCCAAGGTTCGGGTGGCCAGGTGATTCCACGATCGAAAACAGCAGCAGTTCGGACACGGTGGCAGACACCTTGACGGACGCAGGAACACTCAAGCTAGCCCTGGTCGGGTGGCAATTCAATCGGCCCGGGCATATCAATCGGCCCAAGCATGCGCCCGGAATCCCGCTGGAACTCACGTCGACCGGAGCTCCTGGTCTTTTCAGCGTTCGCTCATGCCGCCGTGTCAACGCCCGCGATCGGCAGGCGGAGGGTGATCGCGGTGCCCTCGTTGGCGGCGGTCACGATCGACACCGATCCCCCCGCCGCGATCGCAAAAGCCTTGACCATCGGCAAACCGAGTCCGCTGGAAAAATCGCGTGCGCTGGTGGAGAAGAAGGGCTCGAAGATACGCCCCAATACGACGGGGGCAATGCCCGGACCGTCGTCCTGGACACGGACGAAGACGGCGCCGAGGGGGTCCGGCCCACCTTCAACGGTGATATGGCCACCGCCCCGGCCGCCCGCCACCAGCGCCTCGGCGGCATTGACCACCAGATTGAGCACCGCCCGGGTCAGCTGACTTGGATTCACGAGGATCGGCGGCGCCGCCCGGAGGTCGGCGGCCAGCAGCACCCCTGGAGGCAACGTGGCCTCCAGCAAGGGCTGCACGTTGCGCCACCAGGCCGCAAGCTCGGTCGGCTCCGGCGGGCTTTGCGGGTCGTCCCGAACCAGCTTGCGCACGGCTCGGGTTAATTCTTCGAGCGAAGCGGCGCTGTAGCGGATCAGCTGCAGCGCACGCCGACCCGGCTCCGGAAGATCGTCCCGCTCCAGCGATGACAAGGCCAGGCCGATCGGCGTGACCAGATTGGTCATGTCGTGGGCCAGGCCGGCGGCGAGGTTGCCGATGATCGCCATGCGCTCGGTCTTGCGCAGCGCTGCCTGAATTCGGCGTCGTTCGGTGACATCGCGGATGATCCAGGTGATGGCATCCAGGTGGGGCACGCAGCTGATCGACACCTCCACCGGAAACGTGGCGCCTGTCGTGTGGCGTGCGGTCAATTCGCGGGGCGATGCGCTGAGGGCGGTCTGGGAAGGCGCAGTGTCACATCGGTCCGAGGGTCGGATTTGGCTTGAGGGAAGCCTCATCAGGCTCAAGGGGTTGCCGCCGCTGGTCGTGCGCATCAGATCCCCGATCGGGTGTCCGGCGAGCGCGTCGGGGTCGCACCCGAACAGGTGCTCGGCCGCCGGGTTCACGCTGTCGATGCGGCCCTGCCCATCGGTATTGATGATGGCATCCGCGGCCGCGTTCACAACCGCGGCCAGTCGTTGCTGACTGATCGCCGTCTCGCGTTCGGCGTGATAACGCGGAGTGATGTCCTCGATGACCACCATGGCCCCGAGGATCGATCCGTCCTCTGCGCGCAGGGGCAGTGCCGAGTTGAGAACGCGCTTGCGCTCGCCGTCGAAGGTTTCGATCTCGATCAGCTCGTTCAACGAAACTTCGCCCTGCAGCGCGCGTGCAAGCGCCCACTCTTCGGCGTCAATGCGTTTTCCGGTGTCCGCCCACCAGCCGCGGTACTCGCCGTAATCGGCCACGCCCACGAGGGCCTGTCCACCCCAGACCTGCTGCCCCGCCGCGTTGCCGTACCGGATTCGCCCCTGCGCGTCGGTGAGCCAGATTCCGATCGGGATGGATTCCACCACGGTGCGCAAGGTCTGCTCGCTCTGGCGCAATGCGGCCGCCTGCCGCTGGGTTTCCGTGACGTCGTGAAGAATCGACACGTGCTCGCCCGGGGCGATCTCGACCGCACCGTACTCGACCAGCCGCTCTTCGCCGTCGGGGCGCAGGAAGCGAGACCGGCCGCGAGCCGCAGGCTTGTCCCGGTAGGTCTGCCACTGTTCCGCAGCGCTGGTGGGTCCGGTCGATTGCAGGTCCGTCACCTTCATCGTGAGCAGGGTCTTGCGGTCATAGCCGAGCAGCTCGCAGGCCGCGGCATTGGCCAGCAGGAAATGCCCGTCGTCGTCGGCCACCAGGATCGCATCGAGGCTGTTCTCGAACACCCGACGGAACCGTTCCTCACTGGCGCGCAGCGCCGCCTCGGCCGCTTTGCGCGCCGAGATATCCTGCACCACGCTGATGAAGTACGCCGGCCGGCCGTCGACGTCGCGGACCAGGGACGCATGCAGCAAGGTCCACAGCAGGCTGCCGTCCTTGCAGATGTAGCGTTTCTCGACGCTGTACTGTTCGATTTCGCCGCGCAGGGCCCGTTGCATGCCCGCAAGATCGGCGGCCAAATCCTCCGGATGGGTGATTTCCTGAAAGGACTGCGCGATCAACTCGTCCGGCCGGTAGCCGAGCATTTCGGCAAAGCGCGCGTTCGCCAGGAGCCATTGGCCATCGGGCGCATGGTGCGAGATTCCAACCGGGGCCTGTTCGAAGGTCGTGCGAAAACGCTCCGCTTCGCGCTCGGGCGGCGTGGGGTTCATGGCCGACACACGGTCAGCACCACCGCTGCGATCCGATCCACGGCTTCATAACCGGGCTTCAGCAGTTCCTCACCGAAGACGTCGGGGTCGATTTCCCGATAGGTCCAGGCACACGCCTGCGCCTCAAGGCGGGGCTGCAGGGCGCGCAGGAACGGGTCCTCGCCGGCGATCATCGCAACCCCCGTGTACAGCAGCAGTCGCCCGCTGGGTGCCAGCCGGGCAAGGGCCTCGTCGACGATCCTCAGGGACAATGCTGCACCCAAGGTCCCACCGCCATGACGGTAGGCGCGCGCCTGCGGATCGGCCATGTACGGGGGGTTTGCGAAGATCAAGTCGAAGGCGCCTTCGGTCGCTTGAAGGGCATCACTGAGCTGTAGACCAATCTGATGCATTCCGGCGAGTTCGGCATTTAGCCGGGCAAAGCGCAGGGCCCCCGGATTGATGTCCACCGCCAACACCGTGGCGTCGGGCCGAGCCGCGGCCAGCACGATGGCCCCGGCGCCGGAGCCGCAGCCGATGTCGACGGCTTGGCGCACCGGTCCGGGATGGTGTTGCAGGTGGGCCTCGATCGCGTGTGCAAAGCGATAGGTGTCCGGTCCAAAAAAGACCGCATCCGGAGCATCGGTCGGATAGGCCGAGTGGGCGAACAGGAAGTCCCCCAGACTGGACCAGCGCACGGTGCTTCGCCACTGGCCGTCTGCTTCGTTTCGCAACACCCGCGCCTGTTGCATCAGGTCGAGTTCGGTGGTCGTGAGGAGGCCCTTGCGAAAGGGGCGGCACCAGCCGAAGACATCCCGACGATCCTGCGCCAGGGCTCCGGGGCTGCGCCGAAGCTGCAATGCATGCGTGTGCGGGGTCACCGTGGTGAATCGATACCCCTGACGCTGCAATCGACGGCCGAGTTCGAGCAGGGCGGCATCGGCTTCGGATAAGGGTTCAAGGGGTTGCTGGGCCATCCTGGACTCCTATTGCATCAGGCCTGGCGAGCAGGCTTCATCCATTGAGCCCAAACCGCAGGCAGCATCCATCAAACCCCATACACCAGATCTTATCCATCCGGCTCCAGGCATCAGGCCCCCGGTATTCGCGCCAGGTATCAATCCCAGGCATCAGTTCCAGGTATCAGCACCGGTCAGGCGTCGGGGGGCCGCGTCGACTCAGGATCGGTGCAGCCAACGACTGAAGACTCTCGTGGCCATCAAGCCGGCGGGGGTCGGGTGCCGGGCGGGGGACATCCACTCGATCAAGCGGCGCAGCTTCGGTGTCGGGGCCAAACCCTTCAATTCCCGGCGCAAGGCGTCCAGGTCGTGATCGGCGCCCCCCGGTTGCCGGT
>PWGH01000093.1 GCA_003555285.1 Thioalkalivibrio sp. | reverse complement strand
CGGATGGTGGTTTCCAGATCGCCGACCGCGGTGTCGCGCAGACTGGCCTCGAGGTCGACCACGGCGCGCTTGGGTTTCACGAAGAAGTCCCCGGTGATCCAGACCTGCTTGATCCGATCGCGTACCGGGTCCAGCATCAGGGCGGCCCGCATCAGGCCGCCGGAACCGCGGTGCAGGCCCTCGAGCACGCCGGCGTCGCTCGCCGGCTGCCCATGCTGGTGGATCCACTCCGGGGTATCGATCTCGACCAGGGCGTCGGCGAAGTGCTGTTCCTCGATCGGATTCAGGCCCTCGGCCCACTCCAGGCGGGCATCGAAGGCCTCGGCCATCGCCTCGGCGAGCTTCTGCTGCACCTGATCGAAGGCCGGAACCGCGCCCAGCAGATCGCCGAGGTTCGCCACCCGTTCCCGCGCCGAGGCGATGGCCTTGTCGGAGAGCTTCTCTGCCGGAATGCGCAGCACCCGGAGCATGCGCTCGACGTCGAAATCGACCAGCAGCGTGCCCTGATACAGGATCGAGTCGCCGTCGAAGGCGCCGCCGGTTCCGGAGATCTTGCGCCCGTCGACTTCGATGTCGTTGCGGGGTCGAAAGCGGGCGTCGACACCCAGGGCACTGATGCCCCGGGCCGCCGCCTCGCAGATCCGTTGGGCGATCCGCGGCATCTCGGCGGTGCCGAGAAAGGCCTTGTCCAGGTACAGTTCCCAGCCGATCTGGGTCTCGTCGAAGTAGATCGCACCGCCGCCGGTGATCCGCCGCTGGATCTCGATCTGCTGCTCTCGGCAGTACTCGACGCGCAGTTCCTGTTCCACACACTGGTGAAAGCCAACCAGCGCGCTCGGCGTGAAGCGCAAAAAGCGCAGGGTGTGCGGCGAGGCACCTTCCTGATGGGCCTCGAGCAGCGCGCGGTTCATGGCCAGATTCTCGGCCGCACCGCGCAGACCGGTGTCGATCACCCGCAGGGTCTTCGGATCGCGCATGGTTCAGGTCTCCTGGAGGCGGACGGGGGATGGTGCCGCGACCAACGGGATGCCGATGCCGTTGTGCTCTCGAGACTCGGCGGCGCGGCGTCGCTGTTCCTCGGCGAGGATGGCGTCGAGATCGAGTTCCAGGCCGCTGGAGGCGCCGGCCGCCATCACCTCATCGCCGACCACGATCGAGCAGCAGGCGGCGGTGACCCGCACCGGGCGTCCGAGCCGGGCGGCCAGTTCCACGGCCCCGTCGGCCGGGTGGGCGATGCCGTCGAGTCCGGCCATCACCGCATAGGTGTCGATCTGGCTGCGCGCCTCGCCGGGTGGACGGGCGCAGCCGAGCAGCAACGGCGTCTGCTGCAGGGACGTGCGGGCGGCCCGGAAGAACTGGCCGACCGCCTCGGTGTCCGGAGTCGCGAAGGGTCGTTTTTCGGAGGCATAGAACGGCATCACCACCACCAGCACGACCGCGTCGGGCAGATGGCGCTGGATAATCTCCAGGGCCTTCCACTCGCCCAGCATCTGACCGTAGTGCAACCCGATCACGATGTGTGGAACCACCTTCATGCGGGTCTGGACCAGATTCTCCAGTGTGGCCTCGAAATCCTCCACCGAGCGGCGCAGGTGATAGACCTGAGTGATCGTCTCCTGCGCGCCGATCACATCCATCATCGCGACATCGATGCCGGCCTGCTCCATGCACTTGGTGCCGTCGGCGTCGACCAGGGCGGCGTGGGTGGCGATGCGAAACTCCGGGAAGGTGTCCTTGATCCGCCGGATGGTGGAATAGAAGGGGCCGTATTCGACCTCGTTGCGATGATTCGAGCCGCCGGTCAGCAGCATGCCGGCGGCGCCGTCCTCGATCACCTCGTTGACCGCGCGCCACAACGCCTCCGGCGTACGCGCCGGGATCATCGGTTCGAGGATCTTGGTCTTGCAGTGATCGCACTGCAGCTTGCAGTCGGCCCCGGTGATCGAGATGGCCGGCCACGCGTTCTTGCCACAGCCCTTGAGTTCGGAGGTCTGATAGGACTTGAAGCTGGGGGTGTAGAAATGGGCCGGCGGCAACGGGTGTCCTTCACGCATTTGCCAGTCCCGTTCCAACGCGTCGATCAAGGCCGCATCGACGGCCACATCCTGAAGCGGTTCGACGCGGGCCAACAGGTCAGACCAGTTCGACATCAGCAGTCACCTTGTCCCCCATAAAAGGGGATCGCCCGTTCTGAGTTGTTGCGCAGCGCGGCGCATCCGATTTCCAAGCCGGATCTTCGCATCGCGCCGGCAGGCGTGTATTGACCCAGATCAACACTAGGGAATTGCCCTGCCCAGACCCACAGGCTCAGACCCTGCGGGAGCCAACCGATGGCGTCGCCATGCTTCGGAGTGCCCCATGGTACTTCGATCGCCCGCCAACGGCGACGGGGATTCGCTGGGCGCGTGGTCGGCGATTCGATACAGTAGATGCCGTGTTGATCAGGAATTCGAGCCGATGAATGATGCCACGGAGTTTGATCGCAATTCGGTGCTCCTGAACTGTCGCGTTCATGACGATGGCCTGCGTTCGGCCCGGGATCACATCGAGCGCGACCACGACCTGCTGAAGGCGGCCCCGGCCTTACGCTTTGCCCGCTATCCGGTCAGTGCGGCGCTGGGGGCGCATGAGCGGGCCGCCATCGCGGTACGCGAGCCCTATTGCCAGGCCGAGGGTATTGAGGTGGTCCGGCGTGTGACCGGTGGCGGCGCGCTCTATCTCGATCCGACCCAGCTGTGCTGGTCCCTGACCCTGCCGGCACACCGGACCGATCTCGCCGGTCTCCTCGAACGCCATGGCCAAGCCCTGGTGGCGGCGCTCGCGGAGCTGGGGATTCCCGCGCGTTTCGTGTTTCCCAACGACATCGAGGTCGAGGGCCGCAAGATCGCCTGCGGCTTTGCCGGCCAGTGGGGCGAACGGGTCCTGATCCAGGGCAGCCTGCTGGTGTCCGATCCCGACGCCGAGGCCATGCTGAAGATCCTGCGCGTACCCACCGAGAAGCTGTCCGCGGAGGGTGTATGGAGCGCGCGCCAGCGGATGACCAGCGTGGCAGCGGTCACCGGGACCGCCTGCGATCTCGACCGGATCCGAGCGATTCTGGCCCGCGCCCTTGCCCGGGCCTTCGCCCTGCAACTCACGAACGCTGCCGCGGCCGACCCCGATATCCCTGAGGGGCTGTTGCGGCACCCGGAGGAGGGCGGTGGCGTGGTATCGAAGCGCCCGGGCGCGGGAGCCAAAACGACTTTGGCCGAAACGACCCTCGGTGAAATGACCCTGGGCGCAACCGTATTGGCCGAGCCGCTGGCGATCGATGCGCTGAAGGCCTTCGTCAAGACCGCGGGCGGGGCGATCTACCTGGCCCTGGAGGTCGATGCCGAGGATCGGATCAGACGGGCCGATTTCAGCGGCGCGGTGCAGTTTCACCCCTCGGACCTGTTTCTGCGCCTGCAGCAGGTCTTGCAGGGGCAGGCCGTAGCCGACGCGGGCCTGTGCCTGCAGCAATGCCTCCAGGGTCTGTCCGCGATCGACCTCCTCGGTTTCGATCAGGAGGATCTGCACCGCGTGCTGCGGCTGGCGACCGCGCGCCGGGTGCAGGCTGCGGTCTTCGGACTGGATGCGGCGCAAACCAACACCCTGATCGTCCACAGCCCCGAAGGCGAGGATGCCCAGTCGATCCTGGAGCGCGCCACGGTGATGCTGGTGCCCTACTGTGCGAAGCTCGCAAAATGCAAGTTCCGGCATCGGGACGACTGCTCCGAGTGTGGTGAATGCGAGGTCGGAGACGCCTACCGGATGGCACGGGAGCGTGGCCTGCAGGTCATCACCATCACCAACTTCGAGCACCTGGAGGCCACCCTGGCGCAACTGCAGGCCGACGCGGTCCCGGCCTACGTCGGCATGTGTTGTGAGAGCTTCTATCTGAAGCGGCATTACGCCTTTGCAGCGGCCGGGATCCCGGCGGTACTGACCGATATCAGTGGGGCGACCTGCTACGAACTCGGCCAGGAGGATCTTGCCTATGCCGGCCAGTTCAAGGCCGAGGCGCAACTGCAACTTGATGTGGTCGAGAAGGTGATGCGCTTCGTGCCGACGCTACCGAACGCCGACTCGAGGCCCGCACCCCGCCATAGCAAGAGCAAGAGCAAGAGCAAGAGTAAAACCAACAAAGGGAAGCGAGGCGCTTAGGGATTCTGACCGCTGATGGGGGGCGTCAGCAGCCCCTCGAGCGACACGTTCTGCCCGCTGGTGCGGCCAGCCTCCGGGCCGAGCAGGTAGAGGTAGGGGCCGGTGACCTGTTCGGGGATCGGCAGCGCCGCCGGGTTCTCGGCGGGGTAATGCTGGGCGCGAAAGCGAGTGCGGACAGGGCCGGTGTCGATGCCGTTGACGCGGATGAATCCCCGTTCGGCCGAGTGCTCGGCCGCGAGGATGTCGATCAACGCGTCCTGGCCGGCCTTGGCGATGCCGAAGGCGCCCCAGAACGCCTTGCGCGCATGTTGGGTCGAGACCACGATGCTGCCGCGCCCACTCAGTTCGAGCATCGGCAGCACCGCCTGGGTCAGCAGCACCGGGCCGTGCAGATTGGCGTGCATCACGCGCGCCCACAGTTCCGGATCGTAGTATTTCATCGGAGTCAGCGTGCCGGCCCAGCCGGCATGAAGCACCAGGCCGTCCAGACGGCCCAGGGACTCCAGCACGTTCTCGGCCAGATCCGCATAGTCCTTCACGGTGGCCCCCTCGAAATTCAGCGG
>PWGH01000071.1 GCA_003555285.1 Thioalkalivibrio sp. | reverse complement strand
AGTACCGCGAACCAGAACAGCGAGAACAGGGTGGGTACCAGGATCACACCGGCACAGAATTCGCGAATGGTCCGCCCGCGGCTGATGCGGGCGATGAAGATGCCGACGAAGGGCCCCCAGGCAAGCCACCAGATCATGTAGGTGAGTGTCCAGCTCGCGGTCCAGTCCTGCAGGCCCTCGAACGGCAGCAGGTGGAATGCGAGACCCGGCAACTGCGTGAAATAGCTGCCGATGGAATCGACCAGGGTTTCGAAGATGAACGCCGTCGGTCCGAAGGCCGCGATGAAGATCACCATCAGCACGGCCACCGCCATGTTGATGTTGGACAGCAGCTTGATGCCGCGATCGACGCCAACCGCGGTCGAGGTCATGTAGGTGGCGTACATCACCGCGATGATCCCCAGCGACATGCCGATGGTCAGTGGCGTGCCGAGCAGTTCGCCAAGCCCCGCACGAATCTGCAGAGTGCCCATGGTCAGCGAGCCGGCAAGGCCGAAGACCACGGCGAAGACACCCAGGATGTTCGCCACCTGGCCCAGGCGCTGGCCGCCAACCCCCGGAAACAGGGCTTCGATCGGAGTCGAAATCAGCGGCTTTTTCTTCTTGCGGAAGGTGAAATAGGCAATCACCATCGCGCAAATGCCGTAGATCGACCAGGCGTGCAGGCCCCAGTGCAGGTTCGTCAGCGTGAATGCGACCCGGGCGGCCTCGGCGGTCCCGCCCGGCATCCCGGGCGGTTCACGGAAGTGGTAGAGCGGTTCGGCCACGCCCCAGAAGATCAAACCGGCGCCCATCCCTCCGGCGAAGAGCATCGCGATCCAGGAGACGGTCGAGAACTCGAGCTCCTCGTCGTCGTCACCCAGCTTCACCCGGCCATACGGCCCGAAGGCCAGAAATCCCGCCAGAATCACGAAACCGGTGCTGATCAGCAGCCAGTACCACCCGATGCTGGTGAGCGCGAAGGTGGTGAAACCGAGCGAAGCGCCGCTCATGCCCTCGGGATCGATCAGCCCCCAGGCGCCGAAGGCAGCGACCAGGAGCAGCGAGACCACGAAGACACGGTTCAGGACGAAACGGCGTTGCCCGGCGGGTTGGGACATGTCCTCTCCTCCTTTCGTGAGCGCCGCTTGGATGACTCGCTCCGCTCAGCATTCGGGCCAGCCTGCGGCTGTTCAACGCACTGTGCGCATTAGGGCCGCGCTTCGCCCGCACTGACCAGTACATTAATCAGTGCTCAGACATTCCTGGAAACGGCCGGCGTCCGCGAAATACCGGTACATGCCCCGAAGCAGCAACTGCGGCTCGAAAGGCTCGAATTCCGGCTGTCGTGATAGGTTGTAATTCAACTCGGAATCGATGTGCCGGCCGTCGCGGTCCAGCAGGCGCAGCGTATCCGGCGCTAACAGGGCAAAGCGCAGCGGCGCCTCCCGGCCGCCGTAGAGCGTGAGCTGATCACGATCCGATGACAGCAGGTAGCGGCCGATGTCATCGAAGGACCCGTTGTCACGATCCTGGTAGGTCTCCCGCAGGAAGTACACGCCGTCTTCCAGCAGGTTCAGGTGGTAATCGATGCCGGGGCAATCTGCACAGGGCAGCGTTCCCTTGAAGGTCGCGGGTGCGGCGATCCGATCGAAATAAAGCGCCTCCCCGTTGACCTCGGCCATCCCGGGCCTACCCGCCGTCACGGCGGCGTTCGCCAGCGCCAGCAGCACCAGCACCAGCACGCTCAGTAAATATCTCATGCCCTTTGCTCACCTCTGGCCAGTCACTTGTTTGCATCGGCCCTCGGATCGAAGTTCACCGAGCCTTCCGGGGGATAATGGAGCGTGTTTCTCAGCTCGCTACGCATTTTCAGATCGAATTCCGGGAACGGCAGCTCGTTGCCGTTGCGCAGCTCGCGCATGATCGCCTCGGCACGCTCGGTGCGCTCCGCATCCACCCCGCTGTCCCTGGCCAGGTAGTTCACCGTGGACGGGAACGCGAAGCCGGTGCCGGATGCATCGACGATGTCGATCAGGCGCAGGAAGATGTCCTCCTGCACCGCGAGAAACTCGTTGAGGTCACTGGTATTCACGTAGGCGAAGATCTCGATGTCGACCGAGTGGTTGCCGAAACCCTCAAAGCGTGCCCGAGCCGGCTCCGGAGTCACCCTCGGATGCTGCAGCAACAGCTTGCGGATCTCCGCCAGCACCCAGCGCAACTGATCCGGCGTCGTCTCGTAGCGCAGACCGATCCTCGTGCGCAGCAGGATGCGGTCACGCCGGGCAAAGTTCTCGATGTACAGGTTTACGAACTCCGCGTTCGGAATCGTGACAATCGTGCGATCCAGCGAGCGCACCTTCACCGAACGCAGCCCGATCGACTCGATCACGCCCAGGTGATCACCCAGCCGGCAGAAATCCCCCACCTCGATCGGCTTGTCCGCGAACAGCGTGATGCCGCCAATGAAGTTCTCCAGGGTGCTGCGCGCCGCAAGGGCCACCGCCAAGCCGCCGATACCAAGACCGGCGAGCACGCCCTGGTAGGGCAGCGACAGGATCTCGGCCAGAAACAGCACCGCCCCGATGATCACCGCGAGCTTGGCCACCGAGGTCCCCAACGAACGCAGGACCTCGTCGCGGTAGCGGAAACGATGGGAATGGGCCTCGATGGTCCGGCTGATCATGTCCACCAGGTTGTAGGCGAGCCAGCCACCGGCCAGCGACAGCGTCACGCCGATCAGGATCCGCAGTGGCATGTCCACCGCCTGCGGAAGCCCCAGAATCCGGAGCGCCAGCAAACCGATACCGGCTACGAAGATCAACCGCAACGGCCAAAGGAAACGGGTCTGCGGCGCCAGCAGCTGCTCATCTCCCGCGGTCCTGTGCAGCCGGAACAGCCGGACCATCACCCAGCTCAGAAACCAGCTCAGTGGAATGCTGATTACCAGCCACAGTGCCAGCGCCATCCATTGCCACAGTTCCATGCCTCCGCCGCTTTCGCGCAACAGGTCGCGGTGGACCGAACGCACCTCATTACGGATCACGAAGAACGGCGTGGACTCACCACGCTCCATGCCCTCCGCAAGCGGCATGTCCTCCAGTGCCATGAACAACGCGCGCGCGCTCGCCATGGTTTCAGCGCTGAAGCGCCAGATCGTCGAGCCGTCCTCCTGCTCGAACGGGTGGGTTTCGACCGAGCCGACCGGATGCACGAAGTGCGTGTAGGGGCCACGCCGGTTCGGAAAATCCGGGATCTCCTGGTTCAGGGGCAGGCCGATGCGATAGAGCACCTGGACCAGATATTCCCCAAGCAGCGCACCCTCATCCTCGCGCACCGCCGCGGGCATCTGCGACAGGTCCATGGTCTTCAGGAAGAGTTCGCTGTTGCCCAGCCGGGCGTTGTCCCACTGCTCGATGAAGGTGCGCATCGTGGCACGCGGCGAGCGCAGTTCGTGATGCTGACGCGAGTGCGGCACCTCACCGCCGTGGACCTCGAGCAGCGCGGCCAGCGCCGCCTGCATCTCGTCCTCCGGCGGCACGACGAGTCGCCAGACCGCAGAGCCCGTGCCACCCGTATCCTTCATGGGCTGGAATCTGAGGGTGTACGGGCGGCCGGTGCCCGCCTGCGTGAGTTCGACCGTATATTCCTGAGCCTGATCGAATCCCTCACCCGGCCGGATTTCCCAGACGCGCATCGTGAGACGGTCGACGATCTGGAACAGCATCCTTGCGAGACCGATGCGGTCGTAGGCGGTCAGGGGATCCTCGAAGGCGCTGAAATCCAGCAACGGGAGGGCCGCTCCCAGGCGGTCGCTACGCCCCTCCCCCGACTTGTTGCCCGCCCTCAGGAAAAGTTCCAGCGTGCGTTCCGGGCTGGAGAGGTCCGGAGCCTCCAGAAAGATGCGTGCCGCTTCCGCTGTCGTGCGGGCGCCCGTCCACCATTCTCCGGTGCCGAAACGCCCCATGAAGGTTTGCCCATCCGGAGCGATCGAGAAGGTGAACTTCCCCGAGCCGGCGGTATCCGTCCACGTGCCGGACAGCTGATTGCCATCGACACGACCCTGAACAATGCCCTCGAATCCGGGATAAGTCCCGACGACCCGGTTCCCATCCTGCTGCAGGTGCATCACCGCCCCGCCACCCCGCCACTGCGTGTCCCAAACGCCCGTCCAGTCGCGGAGCTCGGAAAGGGCAGGGGATGGCAACAGCGCCAGAAGGACAACGGCGAAGGCTGGCGCTGCGAACCAGCCCCGGAGGCGGAGCAGAACTTGGGTGTCAGAAACGATGCCGGGAGGTGTTTTGTTCATCAACATTCACGCATCGAGGTGTCTTGCAATATCCGCCCGACGATCAACTTCGTGTTCGCAGCGGCCAGCACAGGCCTTCAATCCTGGGAATCGGGCTGCCACGGCGTCCAGGGCAGTTCGGGATCTTCCGGGAGGCTGCGCGACGCCGGCGGGCCATAGGAGGGATCCGTACCGTCCTCGTACGGATCGGTCAACATGATCATTTCGGTGAACCCGGTGGCCACGATCGGCCCGTCGGGATTTCCCTCCCGGAGTTGAATCGTCCCCTCGGTGTTCAGCGGGCCCGTGAGATACGGCATGGAGGTGTGGAACTCGCCGGTGTCCAGGTTGTGGAAGGCGAACAGCACGTTGTGCAGAGGGCGGGCGTCTTCTTCCATCCAGCCCTGGGAAAGCGGTACCCAGAACACCGATATCCGGTCGCCGGTCTCGACATCGCGGCCGAGGGCCGTGATGTAGTGCCACTCGTTGTAGTCGTTGGTCTGGTAGAACGCGCCACCGTGCCAGGCATGGTCACGGGGAAGCTGATAGAGCGCCTGCCCGGTTTGCGTCTCCACGCCGGGGCCCGCAAACGGCGGGGGCGTATAGGCGGTTGCGGTGTGGACCAGCCCTGCGAGGATGAAGGACACAGTGGTCAGAAGCGCTTTTCGAGTCATACCGGTACTCCGTTGGTTATTGGAGTGTCAGTCCGTTCGATTACCGGCGGCAGGCGGACCGCAAGTGTGGTTCTGGCGGCGAGCGGACGGGACGAGTGCGGTTCAAGGACGATCGCCGGGAGCGAAACAGGTTCCCGGGTGCCGGCGTGAGCATCGTGCTGTACTTGCAGTAGCGGCCCGGATCGGTCGGTACGGCACATTGACCTTTCGGGGAATTGGTCGGAGTATAGAGTTGCCGTCCAGGCAGAACAGTCGGGAAAGTGCACGGATCGGAGTACCGTGGGTGTCGGCCGCAGAACAGTACTGATTGGCGCACGGAAATTCCCATCGGGAGAGTGCCTGTTGGACCTGATAAAGCGCATCCGCTACCGATCGGCCGAGCAGTTTCGGGAAGCACTCCGGCACGTCTGGGACGTGGAGGTCACCCAGTCCGATCCCGGCCCCATCGAAATCGTGCTATCGGCCGCGCGGGTCGGCGACTGTCTCGTTTACGGTGGCAGTGTGAACCGGAGGCTGTTGTGTTCGGGCACACGCTCGGACGACTTCTGGACGATTTCCCCTATCACCCACAGCAGGATCGGAAGCCGGTATCGCGGCCAGCAGCTGGATGGGGGCGAGATGCTGCTGCTGGATCCGGGTGGGGATGTGTACCAGCAGATGGCCGCGGGTCATCACCAGGAGCTCGTCTCGATTCCCGTGGCCCTCGCCGAACGGATCGTGCAGGCCGAGCATCAGACCACGGCCGAAGGCGTTTGGAAGCGCTGGTGCATCAAGTCGGATCCGCAGGTCACGACCCACGTGGCGCGGATTCTCCGGCAGCTTCTATCCGATCCGGGCGTGGGCCATGCCAAGACGGGTGCCGGGGTCGATCTCGCGGGGAATCTCATCGCGCTGGTCGAGGCAGCTCGACCGGTTCGACAGACCCCCTCCAGCCTGGCTCTGCGCCGGCGCGTTGTCGGCCGGGCCGAGGAGCTGATACGGAGTCGACTGGACAACCCGCCGAGCGTGACCGAACTCTGCGAGGCCACGTACGCCAGCCGCCGCCTGCTCTTTTACGCGTTCAAGGAGCTGTTGGGGCGCTCGCCGTACGCCCACGCGAAGGTGCTTCGGCTGCATGCGGCCCGGCGTGGGATTCTTGCCAGGAGAGACGAACGCTGCGTGCAGCAGGTCGGGTTCGACCTCGGGTTCTGGCACCCCGGTCAATTTGCGATCGACTACGCCAGGCTGTTTGGCGAGTCGCCCAGCCAAACCCGACTCGACAGCCAGCGTAAGGCTTGAGCGCGGCACGCCCCCGGTGGATCTGCCAAGACAGGACCGGCGGCAGGGTTTCCCCGGGCCCACTGTAACATTGGCATATCCTGATTTATTCATGCACTGGGGCGACTCCACCACGGGTTGACCGCTCCGCCCATTATGGTGACTCGTCTTGGAATTTGATCCTCTACTGCTGTCGCGTATCCAGTTCGCGTTCGTCGTCTCGTTCCACGCGATTTTCCCCGTCTTCACCATCGGTCTGGCGACCTACATCGCGCTGCTCGAGGGGATCGCCTACCGCACCCGGGATCCGGAGTGGGCGCGTCTGTCGCAGTTCTGGATCAAGATCTTCGCCGTGGTCTTCGGGATGGGGGTGGTCTCTGGGCTGGTGATGGCCTTCCAGTTCGGCACGAATTGGAGCGAGTTCTCCTACCGCAGCGCCAATTTCCTCGGGCCGGTGCTGGCCTACGAGGTGGTCACCGCGTTCTTCCTCGAGGCGGCCTTCCTCGGCGTGCTGCTGTTCGGGCGCAACAAGGTCCCGCCGGGCGTGCACCTGTTTGCCGCGATCATGGTGGCGGTGGGTACCTTCATCTCCTCGTTCTGGATCCTGTCGGCGAACTCCTGGATGCAGACGCCGGCCGGCTTCGAGCTCCGCGACGGCATGGTGCATGTGACCAGCTGGATGGAGGCCATCTTCAATCCGTCGTTCCCCTACCGCTTCGCGCACATGGCCGTGGCCTCGCTGCTGACCGGCGGCTTCGTGGTGGCGGGCATTTCGGCGTGGTACCTGCTGCGCGGGCACGCGGTCACCGCCAGCCGGCGTGCGCTGAAGATGACGCTGATCATGCTGGTGATCGCCGCTCCGGCCCAGCTGATCATCGGTGACTACCACGGCCTGAATACCCTCGAACACCAGCCGGCCAAGGTGGCGGCAATGGAGGGCGCATGGGAGACGCAAAAGGGGCTTCCCCTGCTGCTGTTCGCGATTCCGGACCAGGCCAACGAGACCAATCATTTCGAGATCGGCATCCCGAAGCTGGCCAGCCTGATTCTGACCCACGAGTGGGACGGCGAGGTGCAGGGGCTGAAGGAATGGCCGGCCGAGGAACGCCCCCCGGTGGGCATCGTGTTCTGGGCGTTCCGGGTGATGGTGGCGATCGGGATGGTGATGATCGGCGTCGCGCTCTGGGGCGCCTGGCTACTGTACCGCAGGCGGCTGCTGGACCGCCCGGTGTTCCTGCGCGTGCTCACCCTGATGATCCCGCTCCCGTTCATCGCGGTACTGGCGGGCTGGTTCGTCACCGAGGTCGGCCGCCAGCCCTACCTGCTCTACGGGGTCATCACCGTGCAGGAGGGGCTGACGCCCAGCCTCACCGGCGGCATGGCCCTGTTCACGCTGATCGGTTACATCGGGGTCTATGCAGCGGTGTTCACGGCCGGGCTCTATTACCTGGCCCGTATCGTGCGCGAGGGCATGCCCGAGGCGCAGGAGAAGCAGCACGAAACGCAGGAGCCCCCGCAACGTCCGTTGTCGGTGGCGGACACCCCGCTGGTTCAGCCCACCGCCTAGCCTTCGCAGGGAGATTGCACGATGTTCGACTTCACCTATATCTGGGTCCTGATCATCGGCTTCGGCATACTGATGTATGTGCTGACCGATGGCTTCGACCTCGGCGTCGGGATCCTCTTTCCCTTCGCCCGCTCCGAGCAGGACCGCGACATCATGATGAACACGGTCGCGCCGGTCTGGGATGGCAATGAAACCTGGCTGGTGCTAGGTGGGGCGGGCCTGCTGGCCGCGTTCCCGCTGGTCTACTCGGTCTTTCTTCCCGCCCTCTACATCGGCGTCTTCCTGATGCTCGCCGGTCTGATCTTCCGCGGCGTGGCCTTCGAGTTCCGGTTCAAGGCGGAACCGGGCCGGCGCGGCCTCTGGAACTGGGCCTTTTTCGGGGGCTCGCTCGTCGCGACTTTCGCCCAGGGCGCGGTCGTCGGTACCTTCATCCAGGGCTTCGAAACCGAGAACTTCCGCTATGTGGGCGGTCCGCTCGATTGGCTGACGCCGTTCACCGTGATGACCGGCCTGGGCATGATCGTCGGCTACGGGCTGCTGGGTGCGACCTGGCTGTTGCTGAAGACCGACGCCGAGACGCAGCAGTGGGCCCGCGGCTGGGCCTACCGGCTGCTGGCGGCACTGATGGTGTTCTTCGTGATCGTCAGCCTGTGGACACCGCTCACCGACGAGTATGTGCGCGGGCGCTGGTTCGACAATCTCACCTGGCTGTGGGTGCTGCCGCTGGCCACGGTGCTGGTGGCCGCCGGCCTGTGGCGTTCGCTGAGCTGCTGCTACGAGGCGACGCCGTTCATTGCGACGATCGCGCTGTTCGGGCTGTTCTACGCCGGCCTGTTGTTCAGCAAGTGGCCCTATGTGGTGCCCCCGAACTACACCTTCCACGACGCGGCATCGGCGCCGGAGAGCCAGTTGTTCCTGTTGGTCGGGCTGCTGTTCGTGATCCCCTTCGTGCTGATGTACACCGCCTGGACCTACTACGTGTTCCGGGGCAAGGTGCGCGCCGACTCCGGATACCATTGAGTGCCGCCGCCCATCGCCGGTACACCGTCAGGGCCCGGGTCCAGTGGCGTGATCGCCTGCAGGCCACGCGGGATCCGTCCCGCAATCGGCGGCCCGCCGTGAAGATTTTGCACCGTTTGGCGTCGGCGGGGCGCTGACCGATGCTTCTTCGCGCGCTGCTGCAACCGCACCGGCGTTGGCTGTATGTCTCCTGGTCGGCCGGCCTCGGCGCCGGACTTGCGACCATCGCGCTGGCCGGCGCCATCGCCTGGGTCGTGCATCAGACCCTGTTCGAGCCGGAACCTTCGTCGGCCTGGCCGTGGCTGGGCCTTGCGCTCCTCGTCGTGATCGCCCGCTACGCCTTGCAGGCCCTGCGCGACTGGGCGGGCCAG
This sequence comes from Thioalkalivibrio sp., assembly GCA_003555285.1. Next base: position 10,693 of record PWGH01000071.1, on the reverse strand, counting down.
CAACTGGCGTACCGGGTGCGTCGGGATCTGCGCGAACGGATGATCGCGACCGCGGCCCGGATCGGGCCGGTCCACCTCGCGCACCGCGGTCATTCCGGAGCCTGGGCCAGCCGCTACCAGGAACAGGTCGATGCGCTGGGCGGCTACTACGCGCGGTATCTCCCCACGCTGGGGCTTGCACTGGCGGTGCCGCTGGCGCTGCTCGCTGCCGCATTCACGCTGGACTGGGTTGCGGCACTGCTGCTGCTGTTCTCCGCGCCGTTGATCCCCGTGTTCATGGCGCTGATCGGGATGGGCAGCCAGCAGATCCATGAGGCCCAGCAGGACCGGCAGAACCGCCTGGCCGGGCATTTTCTGGATCGCGTCCGGAACCTGGATTTGCTGCGCCGCAGCCTCGCGCTGGATGCGGCGACCGCCGAGGTGGCGGAGGCCGCCCAGGGCTACCGGCGGCTCAGCATGCGCGTGCTGCGGGTGGCCTTCCTCTCGTCCGCGGTGATGGAGTTCTTCAGCGCGGTGGCGATCGGGCTGGTCGCGATCTACGTCGGTTTCGCCCTGCTCGGTTTCCTGGACTTCGGTCCGGCCAGGCAGATGACGCTGTTCTCAGGGCTGTTCGTGCTGCTGCTGGCACCCGAATACTTCCAGCCCCTGCGCCAGTTCGCCCAGAGCTACCACGACCGTGCCGGCGCCGAGGCGGCGGCCGAGGCACTGGCGCCGCTGCTCCGGGAACCGGCCCTCCCGCAGCGGCAGCCGGAGCTACTGCCCGCCGGTGCGGCGCCGACGCTGTTGCGCCTGGACCGGGTCAGCCTGCGCTACGATCCGGACGGGCCGGCGGCGCTCGACGATCTGAGCCTCAGTGTGGCGCCGGGTGAGACTGTCGCGATCGTCGGGCCGAGCGGCAGCGGCAAATCGACGTTGCTGGCCGTGTGCGCGGGCTTCATCAGTCCCAGCGCCGGCTCGCTGGTCCTGGCCGAACCCGCCCGGCACTTTGCCTGGATGGGGCAGCGTGCGCACCTGTTCCACGGCAGCCTGCGCGACAACCTGGTGCTGGGCGCACCCCCGGGGACCGGCGATGAGGCACTGATCGCGGCACTGGTCGCGGCCGGCCTGGGGGTGGACGACCCGACGCTGCCCAAGGGCCTCGATACGCCGATCGGGGAGGGCAACCGTGGGCTGTCCGGCGGCCAGGCGCAGCGGGTGGCACTGGCCCGGGCCCTGCTCTCGGACAGCCGCCTGTGGCTTCTGGATGAGCCCACCAACGCGCTCGATCCGGGGACCGAGGACGACCTGCTGAGCCGGGTGCTGGAACACGCACGGCGACGCGGGATCACCATCTTGCTGGCGACGCACCATGCGGCCGTGTACCGGCGCCTGGGCCGCGTGGTGCACCTCGAACAGGGTCGGCTCCGGGAGGATGGTGATGTCTGACTGGGGCTTCCTGCGCCAGGTGTTTCGCGGCAGCCGCGTCTGGACCGGCTCGGCCTATCTGCTGCTGGCGCTGACCTGGGCCGCCGGCATCGCGCTGCTGGCGCTGTCCGGGTGGTTCATCACGGCCTCCGCGCTCGCGGGGGCGGGCCTGCTGCTGGGGCTCGAACTGTTCACGCCGTCGGCCGGCATTCGCGCTGCGGCGTTGCTGCGCACGCTGGCGCGGTACGGCGAGCGGGTGATCGGGCACGAGGCCGTGCTGCGGGTTCTGGCCAGCCTGCGCGTACGTAGCTTCGCGTCCATCGCGCGCCTGCCGATCGCCGCACAACGGGCGTTGCGCAGCGGCGACCTGCAGCACCGGTTGACTGCGGATATCGACACCCTGGATGGGGTGCCGCTGCGCATCACCGGTCCGGTGGTCGCGGCGACCCTGGCGGTACTCGCCGCGACCGGTCTCGCCTACTGGCTGGCACCGTGGCCGGCAGCCCTCTTGCTCCTGACCACCGCCATACTGACGCTGGCGGCGTCGCTGCTGGCGGCCCGCCTGGGCCAGACGCGGGGGCGCGCGCTCGTCGAGCGGCGCAGCCGGCAGCGGGTTGCGCTGCTGGATTACTTCGGAGGGCTGGCGGACCTGATCGCCTACGGGCGCGCCGATTCCCAGCGCATGCGGCTCGACGAGCTGGATCATGAGCAGGCCAGCGGCGTGCTGCAGCAGGAGCGGTTCAGCCTGCTCGCCGACCAGGCGGTGCAAGGGCTGGTCGCCCTGACCACGCTGGCGATGCTGGTGCTGGCCCTGCACTGGTATGCCGCAGGCGCCATCGACGCGCCGGTTGCGGTGTTGCTGACGCTGATGACGCTGGGACTGAACGAGGCCCTGAGCACGCTGCCCGGGGCGTTCTGGCGGGTGGGCGAGAGCCTGCAGGCGGCGGCACGACTGCGGGGCCTCGGAGTGGATCCCGGCGCCGGGACCACAGCCGCAACGACGGAGCGGGATCCCGGCGCCGGGACCGCGGCCGCAACGGCCGGGCGGGATCCGATCGAGGACGCTCTGCCCGACGCACCCATGCTGCACGCCCGGGACCTCGCGATCGGTTTCGCCGGCGAACGCCCGCTGCGCACCGGGCTCGAGTTTTCGCTGCAGCCGGGGCACCCGCTGGTCATCCATGGCCGCAGCGGGTTGGGCAAGAGCACATTGCTCGAGACCCTCGCCGGCGAACGCCCTCCGCTGGGCGGCAGGGTCACGCTCGCGAGGCGCGAGATCGGCGCGTGGCCCGAGCCGCTGCGCTACCGGTGGATCGGCTATCTGCCCCAGGAAACCCAGCTGCTCGACACCAGCATCGCCGGCAATCTGCGCGTGGGTCGCCCCGAACTGACGGACCAGGCCCTGTGGACGGCGCTCGAAACCGTGGATCTGGCGCACACATTGCGACGCGAGGGCGCCGGTCTGGATTACAGCGTCGGGGAGTTGGGACGCCGTTTGTCCGGCGGTCAGGCCCGCCGCCTCGCCCTGGCCCGCCTGATCCTTCGGGACCCGCCGATCCTCCTGCTCGACGAACCCTTCTCGGGCCTCGACCAGGCCACCGAACAGCGGATCCTCGCACGCCTAGCCCCCTGGCTCTCAACCCGCCACGCCGTCATCGTAACCCACGCCCCCGAACACCTACCGACTCACTGGCCGCGCCACGCGGTCTAGCCGCCATCCCCAACGCTGGTGGATCCCGGCGCTCCGCTGTGCATATCAGGGGTGGGCATTGGTTTACAGGGCTTTTCCGGTCAGGAGGTGGTGGATGGCGAAGCCAGCGTTGCGGTTGCGGGTGCGCAAGATGGCGGCGCGGCCGGGGGTGGATGGGTCGGGCTGAAGGTCGACGTCTGCCGCGGCGGCAGCTTGGCGGTGGGGCTCGCTCAGGTCGGCGTCGCCGAAGACCGAGATGATGAATCCGCCGGGCACCGGTGGGGGCGGGGTCCAGGGTGCGCCGTCAGATAGCGCCACCCAGGCCGGGATGAAGTCGGGGCCGTAGAAGTCGAAAAAACCGTTGGAGCCGCGCAGGTGGGCCTCGATGGGGCGGCCGCCGATCAGTTCGATGTTGCAGAGGCCGCGGTAGCCGGCCAGGTTCCGGCGCACCCAGTCGGCGATCCACGGTTCGCGTTCCGACAGATCGACCCCGATCTCCCAGTAGATCGGCCGCGCGGCGTCCTTCTCGGCCGAGCCTCGGGTATGGGCGAACCAGCGCGCCTCGCCGTTCTCCACCAGGCAATCGGTGCTGGTGTGCGCGCCTTCGAGTCGCTGGCACCAGAAGCTGCCGGGTTCCGCCGGCACGTCTCGGGCGCTCATCGTCCGCGCGTGCAGCCCCATGCCGGCCAGGTTGGTGATGGGCTTCACGAACACCGTGTCGTCGGGCGCCACGCCGAGATCCATCGGTGCGACGCCGCAGGGGGCGGCCGTCAGGCCGGCTTCCAGGGCCAGATGCAGCTTGTCGTACACGTGCCGGTGTTCCGGGTTCAGCCGCCAGGCCGCGGCATCGGACACCGCCACCTCGCGCCGGGGTGGCGGTTGGAACAGGTGCCTGCGTTCGGGGAGTACGCCGACGAAGGGCATGCGCTACCCCGCCTCCGGCAGGCGCGCCCCGTGTCCCGCGCGCAGGAACGCCACCTCGCACAGCAGTGACTTGAACGCGGGAAAGCCGCTGATCGGATCCAGCGAGCGGTCGTCGGTCAGCTCGTTGACGTTGGCCCGGTTCCAGCCGGATTGGCAGTGCGCCACGCCGGGCTTGATGCGGTCGGTCACCCGGGCGACGAAGGCCACCCGCCCGCGGGGCGAGCGCACCTCCACCGTGTCGCCGTTCGCGATGCCACGGGACGCCGCGTCGTTGGGATGCAGTTCCACCAGCGGTTCCGGCACCGCGCGTCGCATGCGCTCCAGATGCTGGTGCTGAGAATGGGTGGCGTGTTTGTGGCGCGCACCGCTGGTCAGCACCAGCGGATAGTCGCGCGCCAGTGCGGGCGTGGAAACCGGGCTCTCGGCGGGTTCGCGCCACACGGGCAGGCCGTCATGTCCGGCCGCGCGCAGTTCGGCGGCGTCGAATTCCACCTTGCCGCTCACCGTGCGAAAGCCATGCAGCCGATACAGCCGCTCGCCATCTTCGAAGCCGTGCTCGAGCAACTCATCCAGAGCCTTCGCGAACACGGTGACCCCTTCCGGGTCGTTGTACACCTGTTCGCGGATCGTTTCGGGAATGCCTTCGGCAGCCTCGGCCCAGCTGGCCTCCAGATCGCCGTTCCAGAACTGCTCTGCCATGCCCAGGCGCACGCCCACATCCAGAAAGATCTCGGCATCGGCGCGCGCCTCGCCGCGCGGGGGCACGGCCCGGTGGCGGTAGCGCAGTTCGCCGCGGAAATTGCAGCCGGGGTAGGCGATCAGCGCCGGGCGCTCGAGGCTGGTGGCGGCCGGCAGCACGATGTCTGCCAGCCACGTCGCCGGGTTGTGAAAGAAATCCGATGCGGCGAAGAAGTCCAGCGCACCGAGGGCCTGTTCCATGCGCTTGGAGTTCGGCCACATGGCGGTGTTGATTCCCATCGCGAGCAGGGCGCGGACCGGCTGCGGCCGGCCTTCGAGGATCGCGTCCGGCAGCAGCATGCTCTGGGCGGCCGGCCAGTGGTTCGTCCACACCGGGAAGGCCTCGTCGCCGATGCGCGGCGGCAGATTCTGCCTGCAGTGGTCGAACAGATCGATGGGCTTGGGCGTGACCTTGTCGTTGAAGAAGCGGTTGCCGCCCTCGCGATCGATATTGCCGGTGACCGCCGCCAGCAGAATCACCGCGCGGTGATTCTGGAAACCGTTGCTGTGCTGCACGGTAGCGGTGGGTGACAACATGATCTGTGCCGGTCCCTGGGTGGCGTAGAGCTCGGCGGCCCGCCGCAGGGCGGCCGCGTCGATGCCGCAGATCGCCGCCACGCGCTCTGGGGGGAAGTCGGCCACATAGTCGCGGAAGGCCTGGACCCCATCGGCCCATTCATCGATGAAGGCCTGATCCTGCCAGCCGTGCGCGAAGATCAGGTGATGCAGGCCCAGCGCCAGCGCGCCGTCGGTGCCGGGGCGTATTTGCAGATGCACCTCGGCCTGCGCCGCCAGCGGGGTCACGCGCGGGTCGACGACCACCGTCGCGCAGCCGGGGCGGGCGGCCGCCAAGGGGTGCAGGTGAAACGGCGGGATCGAGGCGCGGGGGTTGGTCGACCACACCAGCAGGCAGCGCGTCGCATCCGAGGCCACGGTCGATGACGTCTTGATCTTCGTCCCGAAGGTCACCTCCTCGGCCACCTTGGTGGCGGAGAAGCAGCAGCCGCTTTCGGTCAGGTAATTGGGCGAGCCGAAGGCATGGGCCAGACGCTGGAGCTGCGGGCGCGCCTCTTTCGTGTAGCCGGCAAAGAAGGCGACGGCCGGGGCGCCGTGTGCCTGGCGGGTCATGCGCAGTCGCTCGGCGATGGTGTCCAGGGCCTCGTCCCAGGAGATCCGTTCGAATTCGCCGCTACCGCGAGGCCCCGTGCGCCGGAGCGGATACAGCAGCCGCTGGGGATGACGAAGCCGGTCGAGCTGCACATAGCAGCGCGGGCATTCCGGGCCGTCGATCTTGACCGGCTCCCCGGCGGTATCCAGCGTTACGTCGATGGCACAATTGGCGTCGCACTCATAGCAGGTACTCTTCACGATTTCGATGGGGGCCGCCTTCCTTGCGCTGGATGCACTTCCAGGTTCTGCGAGGAAGTATGCAAAAATCAGAAGCACTTGCGTGAATACACCGCGGGACAGCGGGGGAAACCGAGTGCATCAGGGCTCGGACCCGTGCCGTTCCCGAATTACAGGTTCATTTCAAGTTCGATCTGTACCTCTTCCGCGCCGACGCGCGCGCAGGCCTCATCCTGTATGCCGGTGGCCGCGCCGCTGACCCCGATGGCCCCGTAAAACACCCCTCCGGCCTCGATCGGCACCCCGCCAGCGCCCAGGAACAGTCCGGGTACATGGGCCAGCGGACTGCGCACGCCGTTTTGCTCCAGGGTCGAGGTCGCCACGCTCATCTCGTTGGCGGTATAGGCCTTCATGCGGCTGACGGCCAGGGTCAGATGCGGCGCCACCACATCGCGCAGCATGACCTGCTCGATGCCGCGGCGGTCGACCACCGTGACGCCAACCTGAATGCCCTCCGCACGGCAGGCCGCCATCGCGGCGCGGGCGGCCGCGAGGGCCGTTTCCATGTGCATCTGGCGTACGTTGATCGCGAGCGGGAACTCCTCTTCCGCCTGCACCGGACCAACCGGAAAGAGCGCTGCGAACGCGCCCAAAAAGGCCAAACTGCGTAGAACTGTCATGATTGCCTCCTTGATGATGGCTTTCGATCCGGATCGGGCGACCGGCCTCTGCGCCGGCCCTTCATTGATCCCTCCAGTACACTATGGTCATGCGTGGCATCCGTATGGAGCTGGGACGACTGCCTTGAATCAGCTTTGTCCTTGAGCCAGCAAGCCACTATACCGAGGCGGAGGCGCTCGGGCAGCACTTGTCGTTCATCGATGCCGGCGCTGCTGGTCGGTTGTCAACCGGCAAAGGAACTGGACTTGGAGGACGCGTCGCCGCCGGGCTGCTTCTTGAGCGAACGTTTTCCGGAGTCGCCGGTTCTGGATGCCTCATTGAACGGGAGATGCCGGGCTGACGCGCGGTTGGAAAGAAGCCTTATTCTTGCTGTCTTTCGTATCGAGCCCAGCCGGAAGGCTAAATAGGGTGTTCCCCCGTCTGGTGGAGCAGCCCCCGCTCGATTGCAGGTGGTTGTGCGCGAAGCGTGGTCGGGATGGTCTGAGGGCCCCGGCGGGTCACGCCCGAGCCTTAAAGCGGGCGAACCGCGGGTCGAATCGGCCGTTTGCGGGGATGCCGCCGACGGCGGTTGGTCACGAAATGGTCACAGGAGGTGAATCCATCCACCATAAAAAAAGGACCAGTGACCGTAAGTCACTGATCCTTTTCTGTTTTGTCTGGCGCGCCCGGAAGGATTCGAACCTCCGACCACCTGGTTCGTAGCCAGGTACTCTATCCAACTGAGCTACGGGCGCGTTGCATCAGGCGCGCATTATCGCGATCCGTTCCCTGGGATGCAAGCCCCGTGTTCGGTTCGCGCGTTCAGGCCACCCGTTCGAACAGGTCGCGTGGGTGGAAGGGATCGGGGTTTGCGACGACGGCGCTCCCGGGACCTCGTTCCGGGCGGGTCGGCGGGGGATTCCTGGGGCGCTCCAGCATGGTTATCAATCTGGATGGGGCCGGGCGGGATGGGCCCGGGGAACCGGGCGGTAGGGTGCATCGCGGACGCGGTCGTGTTCGTGCATGCGATAGTGTACGAAGGCATTCTTGTCGTTAAAATGCAAAAAGGGGTTGCCGGCGTCTTCCTCGGCCAAGGTCGAGTTCGGTCTTTCGGCGTAGTTGTGGCCGGGATGGATGCAGGTGTGCGGAGGCAGGCCGGTGCGCAGGTCCTTCAAGGTGTGGAACATCTGTTCCGGATCGCCGCCGGCCAGATCGCAGCGGCCGCAGCCGAAGACGAAAAGCGTGTCTCCGGTCAACAGATCGTCGCCCGCAGGCAGGTGAAAGCAGGCGGAGCCCGGGGTGTGGCCGGGGGTGTGCAGGAAGCGGATCTCGGTGTCGCCCAGGTGCAGGCGATCGCCGCCATGGTGGAGGCGGGGATTGACCAGTTGGCGGTCCCAGAAATCGGCCTCGGGCTTCAACAGATGCACGCCGGCGTTGGGTGCGGCCTCGAGCAGCTGTTCAATGCCGTTGATGTGGTCGTGATGGCTGTGGGTCAGCAGGAGGTCGGTGATCTGCAGGCCGTGGTGCTCCGCCAAGGCGAGGATCGCTGCCGGCTCCCAGGCGGGATCGACCACCGCGGCGCGGGCACTGGCCCGATCCTCGATCACATAGACGAAGTTTTCCATCGGCCCGAGTTCCAGGGCATGAATCCGGTAGGGCAGGTCGGCTTTTTCGGGCATGGTGGCTCCTTGGAAGGCGCGGGCGGGGTGGTGCCGGGTGCGCGCGGTGGTGGCCGGGCACGGTGGTGGTGAGGCGCGGTGACGGGAGAAGCCAAGTGCAAGCACAGGATGCGTCCGCATTCCTTGGGCAGCCTGCGGGCCTCCAGGGTTCCCCGCAAGTCCAAAGGTCCCATCTGGCGATTGTGACCACTCAAGGCATGCAACGCGGGTGAATCCGTCCTCGAGCGAACCGCCAAGCAAAAAAGCCCGCCGCGGCAGGGCCGTGGCGGGCTCGGGTCGTGCCGGGTTGGGCCTTAGGTGAAGGCAGGACCGGGGTTCACGCCCATCTTCTTCAGGATCATCGCCAGGGGGCAGAAGCCGGTGAAGGCGGACTGCAGCAAGTTGAGGCCGACGAAGGCCGTCAGCAGCAGCCAAGCCGGGCTGACGAGCCAGGCCAGAAGGGCGCTGAGCAGGATCATGCCGCCCGCGACGGCCAGAACCAGTTGATCGATACGCATCTTGATGCTCCTGTTTATATTAGATGGCGCTAATGTATCTGCCATGACCGGATCACGCAAGCGACCGGCACGGTTTTCGGGGTCATTGCGAGCCGGTTACCGCGTCTCGATCGAGGTGTAATCCCGGGCCCGATGGCCGGTGTACAGCTGCCGGGGCCGGCCGATGCGGGATTCGGGATCCTGCATCATCTCGTTCCAATGTGAGATCCAGCCCACGGTGCGGGCCAGGGCGAAGATCACGGTGAACATGTTTAGCGGTATGCCCATCGCGCGCAGGATGATCCCGGAATAGAAGTCCACGTTCGGATAGAGCTTGCGCTCCACGAAGTACTCATCCTCGAGGGCGATCTTCTCCAGCTGCAGTGCAACCTGGAACAGGGGCTCATTGTCCCCGCCGAGTTCGGCAAGCAGGGTGTGGCACATCTCGCGGATGATGGTCGCGCGCGGGTCGAAGTTCTTGTACACCCGGTGGCCGAAGCCCATCAGCCGGAAGGGGTCGTCCTTGTCCTTTGCTCGGGCGACGAAGTCCTCGACCTTCTTGCCGCTCTTTACGATGTCCTCGAGCATGATCACCACCTTCTCGTTCGCGCCGCCGTGCAGCGGTCCCCACAGGGAGGCGATGCCAGCGGAGATGGCGGCGAAGGGGTTGGCCTCGGAGCTGCCGGAGAGGCGCACGGTCGAGGTCGAGGCATTCTGTTCGTGGTCGGCATGCAGGATCAGGATCAGGTCCAGTGCGCGCACGAAGACCGGGTTCGGCTCGTAGATCTCGGTCGGCGTGCCGAACATCATGGACAGGAAGTTGCCGGTGTAGGACAAGCGGTTCTTCGGGTACATGAAGGGCTGGCCGTTGGCGTACTTGTAGGACCAGGCGGCGATGGTCGGCATCTTGGAGATCAGGCGGTGCGCCGAGATCTTCCGGTGCTCGGGGTTATGCACGTCGGTGGCGTCGTGGTAGAAGGCCGACAACGCGCCCACCACGCCGACCATGATCGCCATCGGGTGGGCGTCGTGCCGGAAGCCATCGAAGAAACCGCGTACCGCCTCGTGGAGCATCGAATGCTCCTTGATGATTTTCGAAAAGCTGTGCAGTTCGTCCGAGGCCGGCAGTTCGCCATTGAGCAACAGGTAGCAGACCTCGAGGTAGGTGCTCTGGTCCGCAAGTTGATCGATGGGGTAGCCGCGGTAGAGCAGGGTCCCCTCGTCGCCATCGATGAAGGTGACGCCACTGCTACAACTCGCGGTGGACAGGTAGCCCGGATCGTAGGTGAAATACCCCAAGCCCTTATACAGGCCTCGGATATCCAGGCAGTCCGGTCCGTGACTGCCCTGATGGACAGGCAATTCGATCTGTTTTCCGGTGGCGTTGTCGATCAGCGTTACGGTCTTGGAAGTCATGAAAGCTCCTTAAAGCTCCTTACAGGGCCAGGGTAGAAGACCCGGGCGAAGGCCCGAGCAGAAGACCCGGGAGGGCCGTTGCGCAATCTGGAGTGTAGTTCGTTTGCGTGCACTGCACCATTCCGTGCATCAAAGCCTCTGCATCGTTTCCCGGGTGTCGGCCGCTACCGTGGGATGCAGCACGGACCACGCGATCCGCTCATTCTGCGGGATCGGCGGGTCTGGGCGCCATTCCCCGGGCCTTTAGCGTCGGGCGGTGCGCGTGATCATCGGTATGGTGCGGTCCGAAAAGCGCCTGTTCGGGGTCGATGCCGGGGTGCGACCGCACTGAGCGCGGCGGGTGCTACACGGTGTTCGGT
>PWGH01000183.1 GCA_003555285.1 Thioalkalivibrio sp. | reverse complement strand
GGGCACACCCCGCACGGCGGGGGCACGGCCATCGAGGCTCCGCAGCGCTTGACCCGCCCTGCGGGGCCGCCCTACGGGGTGCTGTAGGCGGCGAGGTGGTCGGAGGCGCAGTTGAGGTAGCGGGAGGCGGCGAGCCAGTCGGCATCGGGGTAGTAGGCGAACATGAACTGGCCGTCGCGCAGGCTGTTCACCACCTCGGTGACGATTTCCGGGCGCACCGCCGGGCAGCCCTGGCTGCGGCCGATGCGGCCCTGGCGCGCGATCCAGCTCGGGTCGACGTAATCGGCGGAATGGATCACGATCGCGCGGTCGCGAGCCCGATCATTGAACCCGGGCTCCAGACCATCCATGCGTAGCGAATAGCCGTGGCGTCCGTAATAGCTTTCCTGGGTGCGAAACAGCCCGAGGCTGGACTGGTGGCTGCCGAGGGTGTTCGAGAATTGCGTCGCGTAGTTGTCGCCGGAGCGCTGGCCATGGGCGACCAGATCCTCGAGCAGCAGGCGGTTCGTGTTCAGGTCGAAGATCCACAGGCGCGGTTCCGCGGAGGGACGCGCAAAATCGATCACCGCCAGCCGTTCGGCGGCCTCAGCCCCGCCGTCCACGGCGCAGCGCATGGCCCGGACCGCCTTGCTCAACACCGTGCGTTCGAGGGCCGGCGCCTCGGCCGCCAGGGTGTTCACCAAGCCCTCCCCACGGGCGTTTGCCTCGGCGCTGACCGTCGCGCTGAGCGCCGAAGCCACACACCACACGGCCGCCGCCGGCAGCATCCGCCGTAACCGTTTCAACATCGGTAATCCCCCTGCATGATCAACATGGAACCGGCCACCACACACCACGACACCGGTGGATGTGCAGTCCGGATTTTTTTCTTCGGTGGCGGGTCCTTGCCTGAACGCTGCACGACCTTCAGCGGTCCATGGTTTAAACGCCGTCGATCATGTCGGTGGCCTCGATACCCCGCGGCTGGGGTCATGGCCCCGGAGCTCCGGGGCGTAGAGCCACCTGGGTAAGACTACCAATGGGTGAGGGGGAAAGGGAATGGGCCGGACCCGAATTCTTTTGCTCGTGCTCGTGCTGGGGTCGGGGCTTGCGTCGGGTCCGGGGTCGGCGACGGCCTTCGCCACCGATGCTGACCTGCACACCTTCTATGCCAACCGGGATTTCACGCCGGCCTGGGATCGGCCGGGGCGCCTGGAGCAGCTGATCTCGGCCCTGGACGACCTCGCGGCGGACGGCTTGGATCCGGACGACTATGCCGTCTCCGAACTGCGCGGGCGCAGCGCTCGGGCCGATTCCAGCGCCCCCATCGACGCCTGCACCGAGCTTCTGGCGACGCAGGCGTACCTGCGCGCGGTGTTCGACCTGGGCCTCGGGCGGGTCGATCCGGCGACGGTAGAGAGCACCTGGGGCGCGGCGCAGACCCAAGGACGCGAGACCCGGCGAGCGACCTTGCTGGTACAGGCCGGCGGCCGGCTCGATGCCATCGAATCGCTGTGGGCCGAGGCCCGGCCCGCATTGGCGCAATACGCGGCCTTGCGCGCGGCGCACCGGCGGCTGCAGGCGCGCGCGGTCACGGCCGATTGGCCCACCATCGCCGATGGTCCCTGGCTGCGCGAGGGCATGTTCGATCCGCGGGTGCCGCGACTCCGCGAACGCCTGAGCGGGGCGGGTTTTGGCCCTTCGGCTCCGGTCGGCCCCCCGGAACAGTACGATGCCCCACTGGTGGCGGCGGTGACGGCCTTTCAGCGCGCGCATTACCTGCAGACCGATGGCATCGTCGGCCCCGAGACCCGGGCGGCGCTGAACGTGCCGTTGGCGCGTCGACTGGAACAGGTGCAGATGAATCTCGAACGCATGCGCTGGCAGGGCCACGCACCGGCCGGGCCGAAGGTGCTGGTGGACATTCCCGGGGCCCGGATTCTGTACCTGCGGGAGGGACGGGTGGTCTGGGATGCCCGCACCCAGGTCGGGCGCCCTTCGCGCAAGACCCCGCTGCTGCACTCGGAGCTCACGCATCTGACGCTGAATCCGACCTGGACCGTGCCCCCGACCATCTTCCGGGAGGATCTCTTGCCGCGAATCCAGGAAGACCCACGCTACCTGCAGGAGAAAAACCTCCGGGTGCTCGACAACGAGGGCCGGGAGATCGATGCCGAACAGGTGGACTGGGCGGCGCCGGGCGATATCTGGTTGCGGCAGCAGCCAGGCGGGGACAATGCGCTGGGCGAAGTGGTGCTTCGCTTTGCCAACCCGTTTCTGGTCTATCTCCACGACACCCCGCACCAGAACCTCTTCTCACACAGTCAGCGCGCCGTGAGTTCGGGCTGTATCCGGGTCGAAAACCCGATGGAGTTGGTGGCGCTGCTGACCGAGGACAATGGCCGGTCCGGCCGGGAGGCCTTGGCCGAACTGCGGGCCAGTGGCGAGACCACCATTGTCCCGTTGTACCGCCCGGTTCCGATTCGCACCGTGTACTGGACCGCTGCGACCGATGGGCAAGGCGGCCTGGTCTTTCGGCCCGACATCTACGAAAGGGATCCGGCGCTTGCCGCCGCCCTCGCGCAGACCACCGGCGCGCACGCCCCGCGTCTGGAGTGTCCGCAACACCAGGTCTCTGCCCTGCTGGAGGGCACGGATCGCTGAACCTGATTCCTGAACCCTGAAGGCCGTGGCGAAACCCTGGAGGCCCAGGTCATGAGTGCGGAGCCCATTAATCTTGCGCTGTTGGTCGAAGACGATCACGAGGAATTGGAGCTGCATTATCCGCGGCTGCGCCTGCTTGAGGCGGGTGTTCGTGTGCTGGTGCTGGGATCCGACAAGCGCGAGTATTACGGCGCCTACGGCTACCCGATCAAGGCCCATGCCGCCATCGCCACCGTGAAGCCCGCCGACTTCCATGCCGCGCTGATCCCTGGCGGGCAGGGTGCCCACGCGCTGCGCCAGCATCCTGCGATGGTCGATTTGGTGCGCACCCTGCACAAACAGGGCAAGCCCGTCGGCTGGATTGGCGAGGGCGCCGGGGTGGCCATCGCCGCCGACATCGTCCGCCACCGCCGCACCACCTCCAGCGACACCTTGCGCGACTCCATGACCCAGGCCGGTGCCAGGTGGCTCGATGAACCCGTCGTCCGCGACAGCAACCTCATCAGCAGCCGCACGCCTGAGGATCTCCCCGCCTTTATCCGCGAATTTCTGGTCATGCTCGACTAAGCGCTGGAAGCGCGACCGGTCGTGGTCGCGGCCCAGCCGATTCGGCGCGAACCCTCCACGGTTCGGCTGTGGCCAGCCGAAATGATCCAGCGGGCCCGAAAATCGGTCATTAATCCTGTTGCGCCACCCCACGCAAGGGCGTAGTTTCACCACTTGAACGAATTGGCCCTTTCCGTAGGCGTGTCCCGGCCCCGTCAGATCGCGGTGCCGCCACTGCCGGCGGAACGCTGTCGGTCGTCCGGCGTAGCCCCACGGCGCGCTGGTTTGCCGGTAGCGTACTTGAAACCCGGAGTTCTCGAACTTGAACGCGATTGCCGATGAAACCCGTCTGAAGGTCATGCGTCTGCTGGCCGAAAACCCGGAACTGACCCAGCGCGAACTTGCCGCCGAACTGGGGATCAGCCTGGGCGCCACGAATTACTGCCTGCACGCCCTGATCGACAAGGGCTTCATCAAGGTTGAAAATTTTCGCAAGAGCCACAAGAAGCGGGCGTACGTCTACCTGCTCACGCCTGCGGGGCTGGCCGAGAAATTGCGTGTGACCCAGCGGTTTCTGGTGCGCAAGCAGGCCGAGTATGTGGCCATCGCGCGGGAGATCGAGGAACTGCGCCGGGAACTCCCCGCGGAGGAATCGGCGTGAACGCAGACACCCCCATCGCGATCAGTGGTAGCGGCCTGCCGCAGCCCTAGGCATAGCGACCGACATCCCCCTGCGCGCCGGCATCGACGCCGCGATACCCGGGTAGCTGCAATTTCTGATTACAGTTGGGTTCGGCGCAGGCGCGCCTCGACCCGTGCGGCCTTTAGCAGCCGAGGGTCGACCACGTCCGGATACAGGGGATGGAAGCGCTCGACGTCGAAGGCGTATTCCCGAGCCGCCTGTTCCAGGCGATGCCGCACGGGGCGTGACAGGCCCTGAAGCATCAACAGGCGCGGCGCGAGCCTGCGCACGTAGCGATCGCAAAGCACCTGGTGCTGTTCGTCCGGCCAGTCTTCACGGATCAGACAGGGCGGGAAGTTGCCCTCGGTCGGGTCCTCGCGCTCGAACCAGTGGGCCCGCGGTCGTGTACCCGCACGTTCCGCGACCGCGCTTTCCAGGCGGGCGTTGACCGGCGGCACATAGAAGGCCTGCGCGGGTTCCGGGGGCTGCACCTTCAGGTCTGCGGCGGGCATGGGGTGCCATTCCGGCTCCGGGGGCGGGCGTGCCGCTTCCGGCGCGTCCACCCGGGTGTGCAGCAACGCGAGCGGTGTTTGGTCCCGGGCATCCAGCAGCCAATACTCGTACCGGTCCGCCGCCGCGAAGGGCAGGTGCGCAGCGCTCACCGCGTCGAAGAGGCGATGGCCGGCGGAGCGGACCTCGTCGGCATCCAGTGCGGGGTGCACCGGATGGTTCTCCAGTCGGCCCTGCGTGACGGTGGCAACCGCGGCGTAGTGGTAACCGACGATACGGGTGTAGGCGGACCTCAGATCGGCTCGGTGCCCCGGGGTCTGCCGTCGTGGGTCGGCCGGCAGCCGGTACTGAATGGACCAGTAGGCGCCGTCCATGCTCAGGGCTCGCGCCGGGCCCAACTCGGCGATCTGGACGACGCCAACGAACGGCAGCAACAGTCGCTTGGCGTACATGTGGATCATGCGAACAGGGCGTCCGGTAGGCGGCAGCGGGGTTCAAGCATCACAGGTCGTGCCTCCGGGGCAGCCGGTCGCGTTACCAACGTGGACCCAGCAGGCCTTCGGGTGGTTCCCGAACCCGATCGCGCTCACGCCGTGTTCACCCAGGGCAGACGCCGGACCACCGTCTTTTCCAGTTCGACGATCAGGAAGACTGCGAGGCCGAACAGCAGGATCCGGCCCCAGTCCTGCAGCCCGATCGCGGTGGTTCCGAACAGGGTGTGCATCACCGGGGCATAGGTAAAGGCGAGTTGCAGCAGGATCAGGAGGCCAATGGCAATCCACATGGCGCGGGACTGGAAAATGGCCCAGCCGCGCAGCACCGGCTGGTAGATCAGGCGCAGGTTGAGCAGGTAGAACGCCTGTCCGGCGACCAGGGTGTTGATGGCCACGGTACGGGCCAGGTCATCGGAACTGCCCACCACGTGTTCCATCCAGACGAAATGCCCGAAGGTGCCCGCCCAGAGGAGCACCGCGACGAAGGGGATGCGCCACAGCAAAAAGCCCGAGAGCAGCGGTGCATTGGGATCGCGCGGCGGGCGTTTCATCACCCCGGGCTCGCTGGGTTCGAAGGCCAGCGCCATCGCCAGGGTGACCGAGGTGACCATGTTCACCCAAAGCACCTGCACCGGCGTGAGGGGCAGCGCCAGGCCCATCAGGATGGCCATCATGATCGTCAGCGACTGCCCGGCGTTGGTGGGCAGCATGTGCAGAATGGCTTTGCGGATATTGTCGTAAACGGCGCGGCCTTCCTCGACCGCATGGGCGATGGACGCGAAATTGTCGTCGGTCAACACCATCTCGGAGGCCTCCTTGGCGGCCTCGGTTCCCTTGCGGCCCATGGCCACACCGACGTCGGCGCGCTTCAGCGCCGGGGCGTCGTTCACGCCGTCGCCGGTCATCGACACGACGCTGCCGCCGTATTGCAGGGCCTCGACCAGGCGCAGTTTGTGCTCTGGGGTGGTGCGCGCGAAGATGTCGGTGTCCGCGGCGGTGCGGCGCAGTTCCTCGGGGCTCATCGCGTTCAGTGCGTGGCCCGCGATCGCGGTGCGGGCATTGTCGCTGCCGATGCCCAACATTCGGCCCACGGCCCGGGCGGTGGCCAGGTGGTCGCCGGTGATCATTTTCACCCGGATGCCGGCCTCGTGGCACTGCGTCACCGCGCGGATGGCCTCTTCGCGCGGCGGATCGATGATGCCGACGATGGCCAGCAGGGAGAAGCCACCGGCCTCGACCTGGTCGTAGTTGAGCTCGACCTGGTGTGGCTTGGCATCCCGGGCGGCCAGGGCCAACAGGCGCTCGCCCTTGCCCGCCACCGTGTCCAGGGCGTCTTCCCAGCCGCCGCGCTCCAGGGGCTCGGCGCCCGCCGCGGTTTGCTGATGGGCGCACAGGTCCAGGAGCCGCTCCGGCGCTCCCTTGAGGTAGATCACGCCACCGCCCTGGTGGTCCCGGTGCAAGGTGGCCATGTACTTGTGGTCGGATTCGAAGGGGATGACATCGATGCGAGGCAGGCGGTTGCGTGCGGCCTCGGGATCCAGCCCCGCCTTGCGGGCGAGCACGATCAGGGCCCCTTCGGTCGGGTCCCCCTCCATGTGCCAATCGCCGTCGCGCTCGAACACCCGGGCGTCGTTGCACAGCAGCGCGACATGCAGGGCCTGCGTCAGCACCGGGTCTTCATCCGGGATGAAGTTTCGGCCCTCCACCGAAAAACCGCCATGGGGCGCATAGCCCACCCCCTCGACCTCGACCGTGCGCTCGTGGGATCTCAGCGTCGATACGGTCATCTCGTTGCGGGTGAGGGTACCGGTCTTGTCGGAGCAGATGGTGGAGACCGAACCCAGGGTCTCCACCGCGGGGAGGCGCCGAATGATCGCATGCCGCCGCGCCATCTTCTGCACCCCGATCGCCAGGGTGATGGTCAGGATCGCGGGCAGACCCTCGGGAATGGTCGACACCGCCAGGCTGACCGCAGCCAGGAACATCTCGTCCAGCGGGTAGTTGCGAACCCAATAGCCGAAGGCGAAGGTGGCCGCGGCAATGACGATGATCACGCCGGCCAGCCAGCGGCCGAATTGCTCGATCTGGCGGACCAGGGGCGTCTGCAGGCTGTGGACCTCGCCGAGCATGCTGGAAATGCGGCCCACCTCGGTGTGTTCGCCGGTCGCCACGACAATGCCCAGACCCCGACCGAAGGTGACCAGGGTGCCGGAGTAGGCCATGGAGAACCGGTCGCCCAGCGCTGCATCTTCGCGGACCGGGGCCACGGTCTTTTCCGCGGGCACCGACTCTCCGGTCAGGACTGCCTCGTCCACCCGAAGGTTTTTCGTGTCCAGCAGACGCAGGTCTGCCGGCACCTTGTCACCCGCCTGCAGAAAGACCACGTCGCCGGGGACCAGGGACCTCGCCGCCACCTCGAGGCGGTGACCGTCCCGCAGGACCACGGCATGAGGGGACAGCATCTTGCGGATGGCATCCAGGGCCTTTTCCGCCTTCCCCTCCTGGACGAAACCGATGAAGGTGTTGATCAACACCACGGCGAGGATCACTCCGGTGTCCACCCAATGCCCCAGGAGGGCCGTGCCGAGGGCGGCCGCGATGAGGATGTAGATCAGAATGTTGTGGAAATGGCGCAGGAAGCGGCGCAGGGCCCCGGCCTTTGGCGGTGGCCGGAGTTCGTTGGGTCCGTAGTGTTCGAGTCTTTGCTCGGCGACCTGTGCACTGAGCCCGTCGCGATCGGACTTCCAATGGGCCAGCACGGTGCCGGCCGCACGCGCGTGCCACGGTGCCGGGTCTTGCGTCGCTGTCGGTCGGGGGTTCCGCTCCATGAGCTACGCTCCGGTTTTTTTCTCTTACGGGGGTGGGGGCCTGCGCCAGCGCGGCTTTCGAGCCTGCCAGATCGCCAGGGCAAAGGCCGGCCCGAACACCAGCAGGAGGAAAACGATGGCCGGGAAAAGGCGTTCCAGCGCGTCGGAGACGTTCAAGATCACCGCAAGCCACGAAAGGAGCCAAAACAAGAGCGCCGAGGCCACCGTAAAGAGGGTCACGAAGATCAGGTATGCCGCCAACAGGCGCTGATCAGGGTGTCGAATGCGCTGCACCAGCGGCACGGCGAGGATGAATAAACCCAGCCAAACCACGATGACGATCCATTGGGTTCCGTCCATAAGCAGGTTCTCCCCATTGTGTCGGATCAACTGACTTCGCTTATCTTAACGGGGTGTCCGCGACAAGTAGACCACTTCACTTCTCGGGGTGGCCGCTGCGCGGGCGCCGCCGCTTGGCGCCTGGGAACGGGGCCGGGCACTCTGTTGCACCCCAACCCACCCACGAGGTCCGGCCATGTCCCCTTTTCATCACCCCTGGTTGGATGCCGTTGTCGACATCGCCGTCGGCGCCGGCGATGCCATCATGGCGATCTACCCACGCGATTTCGCAGTCGACTACAAGGCCGATCAATCCCCGCTCACCGAGGCCGACCGCCAGGCCCACCACCGGATCGCCGGTGCGCTGCGCCGCCTGGCCCCCGAAGTGCCCCAACTATCGGAAGAGGACTGCGACGCCCCGGGTCGATCGGAACTGGGCGCCGGCACCTATTGGTTGATCGACCCCTTGGACGGCACCAGGGAGTTCGTGAAGAAGAATGGCGAGTTCACTGTCAACATTGCGCTGATCAAGGCCGGCCGGCCGATCCTGGGTGTGGTGCACGCCCCGGCGCTCGGTTGCACCTACGCCGCGGCCGCCGGCGACGGGGCCTTCAAACGGGCGGCGCCCGCCGCGTCCTGGCGGCCTATCCGCTGCGGTCCGGGCCCGCAGGACAATCAACCGTGGCGCGTGGTCGGAAGCCGGTCGCACGGCGGCGACAGCCTGAACGCTCTGCTGCAACGCCTGGGCTCCCACGAACTCATCCCCATGGGCAGTTCCCTGAAGCTCTGCCTGGTCGCCGAGGATGCCGCCGACCTGTACCCGCGGCTGGGGCCGACCAGCCTTTGGGACACCGCTGCTGCCCATTGCGTTGTCGAAGGCGCCGGCGGCGAAGTCACCACGCTGAGCGGCACGCGCCTCAGCTACGCCGACACCAGCCAACTCCTCAATCCTCATTTTCTCGTCTTCCCCCGCACTCGTCGCCCGGAGGTTTTGGCGCTGAGCCAACCCACGCCGTAATCGGGTGGGGGCGAGCGCGGCCGCAAAGGGCTCTGGCCACGAACGTCCGCAGCGTGGGCTCACTCCGGCGCTGCTTCGCGTGCAAGGCTCGCTCCTTACACCCAGCCCTGTCGTCGCGGATCGGCGTGCAATCGGCTGGTGCTGTCTACAGGCCCATCGTCCCGGTATATTCTGTACCAGCGGATTCGGTGCCAGTGTCGACTCATTTCGATCATTTGAGGAGCGTTCATGTCCCAGCCCGATACGTCCGGATCCCCACTTGCGGTCTTTTTCGAGGCCAATGCAGCCCACCCCCACCGCAGCGCCGACGCCGCCTTCCGCCTGCCGGTGACGGCGTCCCCGATTCGCGCGGCACAGGAATCGAGCACCCCCGGGGCGTTGAGCGGCAGCATCGCAAGCGGTCAGGTGCAAACGGGGGACCGGGTCCGGGTGC
Organism: Thioalkalivibrio sp.; assembly: GCA_003555285.1. The sequence continues at coordinate 10,504 of PWGH01000183.1, read as the reverse complement.
AGCCGCAGGGCCGGGAGGCGCGCGTGATCGGGATCCATGGGACGGGTGGGACGCTCGAACATGCGGTGGCCGGGCAGACGGTGACGCTGACCCTCGAACCGGCGCTGGACCTTCCCGTCGGCTCGGTGATCTCGACCATCGATGCGCCCGCGCTGGTGGCGGACCAGTTCGAGGCGCGAATCGTCTGGCTGGGCACGGAGCCCTTGTTTCCGGGACGCCGCTACGCCGCCCGGGTGGGTCTGCAGCCGGTGTGGGTGACCGTGACCGACATCAAGTACGCGCTGCATCCGGTGACGCAGGAACACCTGGCGGCCACCAAGCTCGATACGGACATGGACGCCGTTTGCAATATCAGCGTAGACCGCCCGGTCGCCTTCGATGCTTACGCTGAAAACCCGATTACCGGCGCGCTGGTGGTTTACGACGAGGGTGGGGCGCCGGAGCTGGGCTTCGGCAAGCTCAGCTTCGCGCTGCGCCGCGCCGCGAACATTCATGTGCAGCATGTCGAGATCGACAAGGCCGCGCGCGCCACACTGAAGGCGCAAATGCCGTGCGTGGTCTGGTTCACCGGGCTGTCCGGTTCCGGTAAGTCCACCATCGCCAACCACGTCGAGCAGCGCTTGCATGCCCTCGGCCACCACACCTACCTGTTGGACGGGGACAACGTGCGTCACGGCCTGAACCGGGATCTCGGCTTTACCGAGGCGGACCGCGTTGAGAACATCCGCCGCATCGGCGAGGTCGCAAAGCTGATGGTCGACGCCGGCCTGATCGTGCTCACCGCCTTCATCTCCCCCTTTCGCACCGAACGCGCGATGGCCCGCGACCTGCTGGGCACCGACGAATTCATCGAGGTGTTCGTCGACGTGCCTCTGGCCATCGCCGAGCAACGCGACCCCAAGGGCCTCTATAAAAAGGCCCGTCGCGGCGAACTCAAGAACTTCACCGGCATCGATTCCCCCTACGAGCCGCCCGAAGTCCCGGAAATCCGGATCGACGCCAGCCAAACGCACCCGGAAGCCGCCGCCGCCGAAATCATCACGCGCTTGCTGGCGCGCATTCCCTGATCCCCCGGCCCGCGCACTCGACGCCATCCCTCGCTCCCCGCCTGCGGTAACGCCCATGCGCCGTCATGCCGTTTGAAGCCTGGTTTACCGCTGCACTGATCCTCGGCATGCTGGCGGTGCTTGCGCTCGGCCGTGCCGCGCCCGATTGGGTCTTCGTCGGGGCGGTGATCGTGCTGCTGTTGACCGGGATCATCAGCCCCGAGCAGGCCTTTTCGGGCTTCGCCAACCAGGGGGTGATCACCGTGGGTGCCCTCTATGTGGTGGTCGCCGGCCTGCGCGAAACCGGGGGGATTCAATGGATCGTGCAGTGGGTGCTCGGCCGGCCGCGTTCGCTCAGCCGGGCTCAGCTGCGCCTGACCGTTCCGGTCGCGTTGATGAGCGCCGTGATGAACAACACCCCGGTGGTCGGCATGCTGATCCCGGCGGTCAGCGAATGGGCGCGCAAGCTGCAGTTGCCGGTCTCCCGGCTGCTGATGCCGCTGTCCTTCGCGGCGATGCTCGGCGGCACCATCACGGTGATCGGCACCAGCACCAACCTGGTGGTCAACGGCCTGTTGATCGAACGCACCGGCACCGGGCTGAACCTGTTCGCGCTGGCCTGGGTCGGGGTGCCGATCACGCTGGCGGGCCTGGCGTTGATGATCCTCGGGAACCGCTGGCTGTTCCCGGACCGCCGCCCGGTGATCGGTGAAATCACCGACCCGCGCGAATACACCCTGGAGATGCTGGTGGAACCCAACGGCCCGCTGGTCGGGCGCAGCATCGAGGAGGCCGGGCTGCGCAACCTGCCGGGTGGCTTTCTGATGGAGATCGACCGCGACGGGACCCGGCTGCCGGCGGTCGCGCCGCAGGAACGCCTGCGTGGCGGCGATCGGCTGATCTTCGTCGGCGTGGTCGATTCGATGGCCGAGCTGCAGAAGCTGCGCGGCCTGGCGCCGGCCACTCACCAGGTCTACAAGCTCGACGGCCACCGGGCCGATCGGGTCCTGCTCGAGGTCGTGGTCTCCGACACCTGCCCGATCGTCGGCCAGACCATTCGCGATGGCCGTTTTCGCAACCGCTACAACGCGGTGGTGATCGCGGTCGCGCGCAACGGCGAACACCTGCGCGGCAAGATCGGCGACATCCGCCCGCGCCCTGGCGACACGCTGCTGGTGGAAGCCGGTCCGGCGTTTCTGGAACAGAACCGCAACCGCCGCGACTTCCTGTTGATCAACCAACTCGACGGCGCCGCGACCCCGCGCCACGAGCGGGCCGGACTGGCGCTGGGCATCCTGGTTGCGATGGTGGCCAGCGCCACCGTGGGCCTGCTCAGTATGCTGGAAGCCGCGCTCGCCGCCGGCGCGCTGATGGTGCTGACGCGCTGCGTGACGCTGGAGGCCGCCCGCTCCAGTCTGGATTGGCCAGTGCTGTTCACCATCGCCGCGGCCTTCGGGGTCGGCGCGGCGATGGAGACCACCGGCCTGGCCCAGACCGTGGCGCACGGTCTGACTCATCTGGGCGGCGATCATCCCTGGACCCAACTCGCGATGATCTACCTGGCCACCGCCTTGTTTACCGCGCTGATCACCAACAACGCTGCCGCGGTGCTGATGTTCCCCATCGCCTTCGCCGTCGCCGGCGATCTCGGTGCCAGCCCGCTGCCGTTTGCGATCGCGATCATGTTTGCCGCCTCGGCGAGCTTCGCCACTCCCTTCGGCTACCAGACCAACCTGATGATCTACGGCCCCGGCGGCTACCGCTTCTCCGACTACCTCCGTGCCGGCATTCCGCTGAACCTGCTGACCGGCGCCTTCGCCCTGATCCTGATTCCGCTCGCCTGGCCCTGGTAGTTGCCGCCCCATGCTGCGAACCTCCACGCGGCGCGGGGGTGGCACCACCCGGAGGCGGGCGGCCGAACAGGCCTTCGAAGAGGAGGAATGCACGGGCGTTTCAAGGGCTTGAAAACACGGTTGACAGCGCGCGCGGGGCCTGTAGAATACGCGGCTTGAAGTCGGGCGGGAATAGCTCAGTGGTAGAGCACAACCTTGCCAAGGTTGGGGTCGCGAGTTCGAATCTCGTTTCCCGCTCCAATTGGTTTTCGAACCCCGGTACCACCGGGGTTTTCTGTTTCCGGCATGCTCCCCGCGTGCCGGGCGATGCTTCACCCGGCTGGGTGGCAGAGTGGTTATGCAGCGGCCTGCAAAGCCGTGTACGCCGGTTCGATTCCGACCCCAGCCTCCAATCCTCCCGATCAGACGCGCGGCCTGTGCCTGGCGGCGCGTCTGGGTGTCAATCCGCGTCGTCCAGGGCCTTGTGGATCGACGCGAAGCTTCTTACCCAGGGTTGCTGGCGCTGCACGGCTGCGGGCAACTCCGTGACCGCTGCACGCGCCCGCGCCACGCTCGGGTACGGGCCGACCACCAGGGTGTACCAGTCGCGCCCCTCCCGCCGGGTCTGAAACCAGGCCAGTTCGGCATCCAGCCTCAGCGTTCGCGCCAGCTCCTGCAGGGCCTGAAGATCGTGGCTGGCCACAATCTGGACGCTCAGATGATGGGCATTCTGATCCCGTAGCCAGTTCGTTTCCTGCAAACGGGCCGGGGTTGCTGGGTTGGCTTTCGAGGCTGGCGGTTGTGCCAGCGGCTGCGGTTGCGACGGTTCCGGTTCGGCTTCGGTGGATGCCGCCGGTGCCGATTCGACCCGGACGCTGACGGTTGCAACAGGGACGGCAGGGGCGGTGTCGGCTGGGACGGCGCGGGTAGGCACGGTGTCGGATCTCAAGACCTCGGAGCTGGTGATTTCGGACCCCGCGACCTCGGAGCCAGGGGCCCCCGACCCAGGGACCTCCGAACGCCGGGCCAGGGCCGGGTCAGCAGCATCGAGGTTCCCGGGTGCCGCGTCGGGCGCGGAGGCCGGGTGCGCGTGTGGGACGGTTCCCGGATCCGGAAGGGCCAGAGACTCCGTCAGGGCGACCAGACCCGAGTGCGGGCGCGATAATGGTACGTCCTCGGCCTCCCATGCCGCCGGGGCATCGGGCGCCAACGTCTCGGCCGAAGCCGCCTCGGTGACCACCCATGCCTGGGGTTCCGACGTCAGAACCTGCGGCGATACCGGGGCTTTCCGGGGCTCCTCTGCGGGCGGGGCCAGGGTCGCCTCGCCAAGGGGCAGCGCTGCGGCCCGACTGGCGTCCGAATCATCCGGAAACCGGGGCAGGCTGCTGATCAAGACGAGCAGCACCAGCCCCCCGAGGGCGCCGGCCAGCAGCAGACCTGCCGCGCGAGGGTTCCGCAGCAGCGCCAAAATCCGGGAAGGAACGCCGGCGCCCAGTGGGCTCACGGTATATGCCGTTGCGGTCGGCGTCGCCGGATCTTGCAGGTAACGGTTGGCAATGCGATTGATGTCGCGGGGGTGGCCGGCGCTTTCCTGATGGATGGCGCGGGCGATCGCACCGTCCAGTAGATCCGGTGCCTTCGCGCCTGCAGCCTGCAGGCGGTGGCGCAGATAGGCCTCGGTTTGTTCCCTCGTCAAGGGTTGCAGAAAGAGTTCCATTCGCGCTGCGACCGCCGCGTCGCCATCGACCCCTGCCTCGATCAGGCGCCCGAGGTCGGAGGTTCCGGCCAGCAGCACACCGGGGCTACGGCCGCAGTGCCGCCGTACCTCCTGACGAAGCTCCTGGATGGCTGCCAACACCGCGGGTGCCAGATGATGGGCGTCATCGATCACCAGTATCGGGCGTTCCTCTTCGCGGCACAGACTGCTCAGGAATTCGGCGACCGGCATCTCCGTGCGCCCCTGCGTCGCCGGCAGCGTCCAATGCTCGCGCAGCGCCGTTTCGATAGCGGCAAAGGTCGCGCCGGGGGGGGCGTGGAAGGCGCAGAAGAACCGCGCACCGGCGCCCGGCTCGAGCAGACGCTGCACGTGCGTGCTCTTGCCGACACCAGGATCCCCGATGAGCAAGAGCAGTCGGTCATCGGTTCGTAGCCGATCCCGCAGCAGCTTGATTTGAACATCCATCGCCGAATCCCGGTAGACGAAATTCGCATTGGGAAGACCGTCGAAGGGCTGACTCTGGAAGCCATGGTGACGCAGATGCGCCTGGCTCAGGACGGTGCCATTCGGCTCGGTGGCATCAGGTGCAGGCATTGGGCTTCTCGAAAGAGCAAGGGTCGGTGGATCCGGGGGGCAAGGCCACCGTGAGGCTGGCATACCCCTTCACACCCCAAATATAGAATAAAATAAATTCCTAAGATATAGAACCTTAGATAGTTCTCGACGCGATAAAGCCCCACCGGAGCCCACGATCGCCGGTCATCGATGTCAGGGTTGCGGTTTGGAAGGCAGGATGCGCCAGAAACCACCGTTGAAAAGGGCCGATCGCATACCGATTCCACCGCAGCCCCCTACGGGAACCGCCATGGCGGCACGGGGTTCCAATCGGGACCACAGACATCTCCACTGCGCATTGGGGGCGAAGGAGATCCGGATGGCCAAGATGGTGGCGATGGTCCTCGCAGGCGGCGTTGCGCTGGGCGCGTATCAAGCCGGCGCCTTTGCCGCGATGGGCACGCGGTACCACGAGCGCCTGCGCTGGATCGCCGGGTCGTCGATTGGCGCCGTGAACGCCGCGATCATCGCCGGCAACGCCCCGGACCAGCGGATTGCTGCGCTCGACGGCTTCTGGGCGGCGGCGGCGAGTCCGTCCCCGTTCGACCGGTCGTTGCCGTCGTATGGACCCTGGCGCCAGATCGTGGGGTGGCTCAGTATCGCGCAGAGTCGAACCCTCGGCCGCGCCGGTCTGTTCGCGCCCCAACTCCCCACCGGAGTGCTTCGAGGCGAGGCCCTCGGCCTGTACCAGCTCAAGCCCCTGATCCGCCGGCTCGAGCGCTTCGTGGATTTCGAACGCTTGAACGCGGGGGCGCTTCGCGTGAGTGTGATCACCACCGATATCGACACCGGCGAGCCGGTGATCTTCGACACCCAAACCGATGTGATTCAGCCGGCACATCTGGTGGCGAGTTGCGGCCTGTTGCCGGCCTTCGAGCCGACCGAGATCGAGGGTCGGTTGCTCGGCGATGGCGGACTGGCGGCGAATGCACCGGTCGAGCTCGTGCTGGCGGATCAGGCGGGCGATCAGGACCTGGTCTGCTTCGTGGTCGATTTGTTTGCCCGCGACCTCGGTCGACCGACTTCTCTTTACGGCGCCGCCGAACGGCTCCGGGATCTGCTGTTGAGCAATCCCACCCACCGCGCCCTGGACGGCCTGGGTCGCGAGGACGCGTTACGTCGCCTACTGGCGGTGGCGGCAGAACACATCCCGCGTGAGCGCCAGGACGATCCCGCGGTGACGCCACTCCTGCAGGCCGCACGCCGGGGCGCCACCACCGTGCTGCATCTGAGTTATGCGGCGGATTCCGGCGAAACGGGGCCGGAAAGCCAGTTCGACTTTTCGTCGATGAACCTGTGCCGGCGCCGCGAGGCCGGTGCCCAGGACATGACCGAGGCGATGGCGCGGCTTCAGCAGGACGCCGAGGATCCTGTCGCGGGCTTCCGGCTCCATCGCATCCGGCGGCATCGGGCGTGACGGCGGTGAGGGGGCGCGGCGGATTCGCCGCAAGGCTCGGCGAACGCCAACGGTCGATCGCGCTGGAATGTGCGAATCCAGGCAAAAACCAGTACCCTGCGGCCTGCTTTGAATCAAGGCGTTGGGCGGGACCAACCCCCCTGCGCCCGGGCAACCCCATCGTCAATGAAGAGGATTCCGATGCGTGAAGAGGCCGTGACCCGCCAGCCGACCCTGCCCCGTGGCGTGATGCTGAACGCCTATCCGGACAGCATCGGCGAACGCCTGGCCGACGTGGTGGCGCTGCTGAAGCGCCCAGAACTCGAGGGCGCGTTCTCGCTGTTCTACATCCTGCCCACCTTCTTCAACAGCGACCTCGATCGCGGCTTTTCGATCATCGATTACGACCTCAACGAGGCGCTGGTGACCCGCGAGGATCTGGAGCAGCTGGACCGGCTGCAGATCCTGTTCAAGCTCGACCTGGTGCTGAACCACCTGTCGGTGCGCTCACCGCAGTTCCAGGACCTGCTGCTGCACGGCAATGAGTCGCCGTACAAGGATTTCTTCGTCGACTGGAACGAATTCTGGCGTGCGCACGGCGCCGAGGGTCCGGATGGCCGGGTGACGCCGAACCCCGAACATCTGCAAAAGCTGTTCATGCGCAAGCCCGATCTGCCGATCCTGAAGGTCCGTTTTCCGGATGGCGCCTGCAAGCTGTACTGGAACACGTTCTATCAAGAGGTCACCTTCGGCGAGATTGCCGCGGAGGATTTCCTGGCGATCGAGGGGCTGACGCCGGCCCAGGCGCAGGAGATCGCCGAGGCCGTGCAGCACGCGCTCGGCAGCCACGAAGACCCGGAGGAACTCGATCTGGGGCCGCTCACCCCGTTCAAGTACCCGGTCCTCGAGGTGCTCTGCCACAAGCGGGAGTACCTGGGGCAGATGGATCTGAACGCGCGTTCGGAGACGGTCTGGGAATTCTACGACGAGACGCTGAAAAAGCTTCGGGATTACGGCGCCAAGATCATCCGCCTGGACGCCTTCGCCTACCTGCACAAGGCGCCGGGTGAGCCGAACTTCTTCAATCGGCCCGGCACCTGGGACTACCTCGAACGGCTGAAGGGCATTGCGCGCAAGTACGACCTGATCATCTTTCCCGAGGTGCACGCCGAGTACGGCACCCGGCTGCACGAAGAGGTGGCGGGGCAGGGCTTTCCCATCTACGACTTCTTCTTTCCCGGCCTGGTGATCGATGCACTCGACCGCGGGTGCAACGACGCGTTGGCGCGTTGGATCGTGGAGATCCAGGAGAAGGGACTGAAGACGATCAACATGCTCGGCTGCCACGATGGCATCCCGATGCTCGACCTGAAGGGCAAGGCGATCGGCGGGGTCTGGAGCCCGGGGTTGTTGAGCGACGAGCAGATCGAGACGGCGATGGAACGGATCGTCGCCCGGGGCGGACGGGTCAAGAACCTGTTCGGTTCCGATGGCCGCAAGATCGCCTATTACCAGGTCAACGCGACCTATTTCAGCGCGCTCGGCGAAGACGAGCAGAAGCTGCTTCTGGCCCGCGCGATCCAGATGTTCATGCCCGGCATCCCGCAGGTGTGGTATCTGGATCTGTTCGCCGGTCGCAACGACTACGCGGCGGCCGATGCGGGCGGCGCGGCCGGGCACAAGGAGATCAACCGCACCAACCTGAGCCTGGAGGAGGTCGAGGCCCGGCTGGACTGGCCGGTGGTCCAGAATCAGCTTCAGCTGATCAAATTGCGCAACCAGTCGCCGGTCTTTGCCGGCACGATGACCGTGCTGCCGACCGATGCGCAGCACCTGCACCTGTGCTGGCGTCATCAGGATGACGTGCTCACGCTGAAGGCCGACCTGCGCGATCACGGCTTCACGATCCACCAGGGCGAGGGCGACGGCGAAACCCTGCTGCTGCGCTTCGATACCCCCGTCCAAACTGCGAAATCCATGTTATGAGAATTCTTGCGACCGACCTGGACCGAACCCTGCTGCCGAATGGCCACTGGCCCCCTGATCCCGATGCCATCGACCGGTTCAACGACCTGACCGAACGCCACGAGGTCTTTGTGATCTATGTCACCGGCCGGAATCTGGATCTGGCCGAGCGGGCGATCGCCGAATACGGGGTCCGGCATCCGCACATCCTGATCGGTGACGTCGGCACGACCATCCGCCGCCACACGCCGGCGGGCTGGGTCGCGCACGAGGGCTGGGAGGCGCACGTGCATCGCAGCAGCCCCCGTTGGGATCGCGCCGCGATCCGCGAGGCGGTGGCGGGCCTGCCCGGCCTGACCGAGCAGGAACCGGAACACTGCGGGCCGTTCAAGCAAAGCTACTACGTCGAGCATGAAGACCACGAGGCCATCCTGACGGCGGTGCGGGAACGGGTCGAGGGCCGCTTCGACGAAGCGATCATCTACAGCTTCGATTCCCAGGCCGGCGTGGGCCTGCTCGATTTCCTGCCCCACAGCGCCACCAAGCAGACCGCGCTGGAGTATGTAAGCCAGGAACTCGGCGCGAACAAGCCGGATGTGGTGTTTTGCGGCGACAGCGGCAACGACATCGATCCGTTGACCGCTGGTTTCGCCGGGGTGCTGGTGCGCAACGCTGATGCGCAGCTGGTCGCCAAGGTTCGGGAGGCGATGGCGGCGAACCCTGCGCTGCAGGTTTATTTCGCCCAGGGCGGTTGCCAGGGCCTGAACGGCTACTATACGGGTGGGGTGATCGAAGGCGCCTATCACTATGGGGTCTTCGTCGAGAACTAGCCCGCCGGTCGGGATCGCGAGGGATCAGGAGACACACGTTTGGCGTCCTTTCGCTTCTTGCATGCCGCGGATATCCACCTCGACAGCCCCTTGCGCGGTCTGCACGGGCAGGAGGGCAGCGCCGCGCAGCGCATTCGAGGCGCGACCCGGGAGGCCTTCGGGAGGCTGATCGACGCGGCGCTCGAACACCGGGTGGATTTCCTGATCATTGCCGGCGATCTCTACGACGGCGATTGGCGCGACTACCGCACGGGTCTGTTCTTCGCCGCACAGATGGGGCGCCTGCAGGCCGCCGGGATTGCAGTTTTCCTGGTGCGCGGCAACCACGACGCCCAGAGCCAGATCACCCGCAGCCTGGCCTTGCCCGAAAACGTCCGGGTGTTCGATGCCCGCGCCGCCGAAAGCCTGCGCCTGGACGCGCTGGATGTCGTCCTGCACGGCCAGAGCTTCAAGCAGCGCGAGGTACGGGACAACCTGGTGCCCGGCTACCCGCCGGCCGAGGCCGCCCGGTTCAACATCGGCGTGCTGCACACCGGGCTCGGTGGGCTTGGTGGCCACGAGAACTATGCCCCCTGTTCGCTGCAGGACTTGAAGGCCAAGGGCTACGACTACTGGGCCCTGGGGCACGTGCATCAGTACCAGATTCTGTCCCGGCATCCGCATGTGGTCTTTCCGGGCAATCTGCAGGGACGCCATATCCGCGAAACCGGGGCCAAGGGTGCCGTGCTGGTCTCGGTGGCGGACGGCGCCGTCACCGACGTGACCCTGCAACCGTGCGACGTGGTGCGCTGGAATCGGGTGTCGGTGTCGGTCGAGGGGGCGGCCGGTCGCGCCGAGGTGGTCGAGCGCATCCGCGTCGGCCTCGAGCGGGTGTCGCGAACGGAGGCCGACGGGCGCCTCCTCGCGTGTCGGGTCGAACTGCGCGGGCGCACACCCTGGCACGATCCGCTGGTGGCCGACGCGGACGGCCTGTTGGCCGAGGCGCGGGCAGCGGCGCTCGGGCTGGGGGTGGACGCCGCCTGGATCGAGCGGGTGGTGGTGGCCACACAGGCCGAGAGGGGTGCCGACACCCTCGCGGCCCGCGACGACGCCCTCGGCGCGTT
>PWGH01000072.1 GCA_003555285.1 Thioalkalivibrio sp. | reverse complement strand
GTCGATCACGGCCTGCCGGTCGTCCGGGTGAATCGCCCGGAGAAAGCGGTCGTAGCTGGTTTTCTGGGTGTCGCCGGAAAGACCCATCAAGGTCGCGACCCCCTCAGTCCAGAACAGTGCACCGGTCTGGATGTTCCAGTCCCAGGTTCCGATGTTGGCGGAGAGCTGGCTTCGGCGCAGGCGTTCCTTGTAGCTTTCGGCCGCCTGTTCCGCGCGCTTGATGGCGGTGATGTCGTGCAGGCTCCAGACGCGGCCGGCGGGGCGGCCATCCTGGATCAGGGGACGCGAATGGCGTTCGATGATCCGGCCATCGATGTATTCCACGATATCGTGCGAGGCCTGATCGGGAGCGTCGTAGATGGCCTCGATACGGGCCGCGAAGTCGGCCGGATCGACCATCTGGGGGGTGATGTGCGCCAGCAGGTCGGCATGGGTCCGGCCCTGCTGCAACTGTGGCTCCGAAAGCCCCTGGATCTCGCGGAACCGGGCATTGGCGAAGCTGAGCCGCCGTTGGGCGTCCACGGCCATGATGCCGTCCTGGGTCGCCTCCAGGGTGGCGATGAGATCCTGTCGACTCGACTGCAGCGCCTGTTCCATCCGGTTACGGGTCACGGCGCTGCTGATCACGTCGGCCAGCAGCCCGAGAATTTCGAGATCCTCCTGCTCCCAGTCGCGCCGCTCGCACACGGCATCAAAGCCCAGGAAGCCGATGTGTCCGGTGTCCCCGGTCAGCGCAAAGACGATCAGTGACTGGATCTGTTGATCCTCGAGCAGCGCCCGTTCCGCGGCCGCCTCCGGGGGCAGGGCGGCCACATCCGGGATTGTGAAGCGTCCCTGGGCGTGGATCTGCTTCTGCCACCAGGGGCTGCGCTCCAGCGGCCAGTCCTGGAACTTGTGCTGCTGGTCCTCGATGCCCGGCGCGCACCATTCATGAGTGTTGCACATGCGCCGGCCGTCTTCGGATAGCAGGAACAGGTAGGCGCGGTCGGCCTGGATCAGCCGGCCACTTTCCCGCAGGGCTTGATGAATGGTGGCATCGAGCGCATCCGTCGCATGGGCCAGGAAGCGGGCCGCCAGCCGAGCCATCAGCTGCATCAGATCGCGTTGAGTCAGCAGGGCGGCTTCGGCCTGCTTGCTCTGCGTGACGTCGGTGCGGATCGAGGTGTAGCGGTAGGTCTGACCCTGGGCATCCTTGAATGGGGTGATGGTGGAGGCCACCCAATACAGGCTGCCGTCCTTGCGTCGATTGCAGATCTCGCCCTGCCAGGCCGGGCGGTTGGAGAGCGTCCGCCAGATCTCCTGGTAGAACGTCGCCGGGTGCAGGCCGGATTTGAGGATGCGGTGGTTCTGGCCCAGCAACTCGGCGCGGGTATAGCCGCTGACGCGACAGAACTGGTCGTTGACATAGGTGATGTCGCCCGCGCTGTCGGTCATGCTGACCATCGCATGCTGCTCGATCGCCAGGTGTTCGCGATCGCGCTCGTAGAGGGTGGTCTGGAGACGCTTGCGCAGGGCCTGCGCCTGCCGCGCTCGACGCGCCCGGGCAGTGACGGCCAGCACCAGCTGCGCCGGGGGGAGCGGGGTCATCAGCACATCGCCGTTGCCCAAGGGCAGCGGTCGCCCCTGCGTGGCAGCGGCCGCCGCGTCCGCCACCCAAGACGGGTCCGACAACAGCAGGATGCCCCGATGGGATTCGGGATCGTCCTCGTGCAGCACCGCCGCGAGCTCGAAACCGCTGAGCCCGGACATCCGGGCCGGAAGCACCAGCACGTCGGGTTCGAAGGCGGCCACCACCTCCAGGGCCTGTAGCGGCTCCGGCAGGCGGTACACCGTGATACCGGCGGCCCGCAGATCGGCGGCATGGGTGTCGAGACGCTGGGAATCGTCATCCACCAGCAGCGCCCGGTAGGGGCGCGCCTCGGGTTGACGCACGGTGAGCGTGTCCAGCACCGCGATGAGCGGGTCCCCCTGCAACGGCTGATCGAGTGTGCGGTGGGCCCCGGCGCGCCAGGCGTGCAAACGCTCCTGCAGGTCCCGGGACGCCAGGGCCAGTACCACCGGGATACCGGAATGCGGTTTTAGACCGAGTTCGGTCATGGCAGCGGCCTGCACGGTCGCATCCGACCCCGGATGCAGATCCACGACCGCCACCGCCGGTGTTTCGATTCCGGGGTCGTCCACGGCCACGCGGAAGGCGGCTGGCGTCGAAAAGACCCGCACGCTGTAGCCGGCATTGCGCAGCATCGGCTCCAGGTGCCCGACCTCGGTCGGATCATCCGCGATCAGATGGATCCAGCAGGCGGCATCGACCGATGGCGTTGTGCCGGTGCAAACGGGATGGAGTGACTGCGCGGCCAGGTAAGTGTGCCCGACCTTTTCCAGGCGCTCGAGTTGCGTCTCGAGGGCTTGCCATTCGGCGTCGGTCGGCCCGGCTTCACCCAGAAGCAGGGGGGTGAAGGCGTTCCCCAGATTCCGCGCGGTGTCACTGAGCGGCAGCAGGCCGACGGTGTCGGCCGAGGTGCCAAGGTCGTGGAGCAGGCGACGCAGGCGTTCGACCTCGGGCGGGTGCCATTGCGTCCGACGAAGATCCTGGAAGCGGCCGCGAAGGGTGGTCAGGCGGGTGGACAACTCTACGATGAACGGATCGCTAGGGACGTGGCGTCCTTCAATCGGAATAGTAGAATCCTTGGATGTCATGATCTGCACGCCCGCGTACTTAAACTTCGTGTGGCCAGAATACGAGAACTCGAACTTCGCGGCGAATTTTTCCTCTTGAACTATGCAATAAACGAATATGGCGGCGAGGGACTACTATGCAATAAACGAATATGGCACCCGAGGGTGCTCCTCGACATCGCTTTCAGTACCATGAGAGGCTTGGACAAGCTACAAACTAAAGCATCGCTCCGCGACTCGATGCCGTTCAAATTAAGGTGCTCCAGCAGGGGTATTGGAACGGAAATGGGGGAACGGGGATATTGCCATACGGACGTAGGAAGCAGGGGTGTGGGAATAGGTCTTTTGAAACGGGTTGTATCCGGTGGGCCGGCGATCGGCTCGACCGAACCCCTGAGCCGAGCCCGAATCCTGAGGGAGTTTTCGAAGTGAATCCTGAGCGCCAGCATCACGAACGTATCTTCATCGTCGACGATGAACCCAGCAATCTCAAGATGCTCGACCGGATGTTGCGGGGGGTGGGTTTTCGGAATCTGGTCCTGATCGAGGATCCGCGCACGGTGCTGGAACTCTACCAGGCCCAGCGTCCGGCCTTGATTCTGCTCGACATCAACATGCCACACCTGGATGGCTATCAGGTGATGGCGCAGTTGCAGGCCCTGGGTGATCCCCTGGCGCCCCCGGTGATCATCCTGACCGCACAGCACGGCAGGGATTTTCTGCTGCGTGGGCTGGCGGGTGGGGCGCGGGATTTCATCACCAAGCCCTTTGACCGCAACGAACTGCTGATGCGCGTGGGCAACCTGCTCGATGCCCACCTCGCCCATTGTCTGGTGCACGATCAGAAGGCGATGCTGGAGCAGATGGTTTGTGCGCGCACGGAGGAGTTGCGGCGTACCCGTCTGCAGGTGGTCCAGCGTCTGGGGATGGCCGCGGAATTTCGGGACGAGGAAACCGGCAGTCACATCCTGCGCATGAGTCACACCTGTGCATTGCTGGCCCGGGGCGCGGGCTGGAGCGAGGCCGACTGCGAATTGATGCTGCACGCAAGCCCAATGCACGATATCGGCAAGATCGGCATTCCCGATGCCATCCTGCTCAAGCCCGGCGCCCTCGAGCCCGCCGAGTGGGCGATCATGCAGTCGCATGCGACCATCGGAGGGCATTTGCTGGAGGGCGACGACTCCGATCTGATGCGCCTGGCCCGGGAGATCGCGCTGACCCACCACGAACGCTGGGACGGGAGCGGCTATCCCCACGGGCTGGCCGGCACGGCGATTCCCGCCTCCGGGCGGATTGCCGCGCTGGCGGATGTCTTCGATGCCCTGACTTCGGAGCGCCCCTACAAGAAGCCCTGGACGGTGGAGGCCTCGGTCGCCCTGATCCGGGGCAACCGCGGCAAGCACTTCGATCCGGATCTGGTGGAGGTGTTTCTCGCCGAATTGCCCGGCGTGCTGGCGATTCGGGAACGCTTCGCCGAGCCGACAGCGCCGGTATCCACCTGAGGGCGGGCTGAGCGCGATACCCGGTACGTCGCACACAGAAACCCGCAGATCTGCGAATCTCAACGCGGCCGCGGCCGCGGGCCTCGGCGCGGCGGGGCCTGCAGCGGATCCTCGGGCCAGTCGTGCTTGGGATAGCGCCCCTTCAGGTCCTTCTTGACCTCCGGATAGGTGCGGGCCCAGAACCCGGCCAGATCGCCGGTGATTTGCACCGGACGCCGGGCCGGCGAGAGCAGATGCAGCAGCACCGGCAGTTGGCCGCCCCCGATGCGTGGGGTGTCGACCCAACCGAAGACCTCCTGGATCCGCACCGCCAGCACCGGCTGTTCGGGCTGACGGTAATCGATGGCGAGTCGGGATCCGCTGGGAACGACGAGATGGCTCGGAACGAGGCGATCCAGTTCCTGCTGCTGGCCCCAGTCGAGCCGGCTGCGCAGGATGGCGTGCAGATCGAGGCGGCTCAGGTGGCTGCGGCGGCTCAGGCCGGTCAGCCAGGGACCGAGCCAAGCGTGCAGTTCGTCCCGCAGCGCGTCCTCCGAGACATCCGGCCAGCGTGCTGCCTTCAGCGCATGGGCGCAGGCCAGCCGCTGCTGCAGGCGCCGGGCGTCCGGAGTCCAGGGCAGCACGGGCAGGCCCTCGCGTGCGATGGCGCCAAGCAGGATCGCGCGGATCGCCTCCGGATCCGGTTTCGGGACCGGCTGCGTCTCCAGCAGTAGCGCGCCCAGGCGCAGTTCCCGGCACGCGGACACCGCGCCGGCCCCGGCATCCCATTCCAATCGGTCTTCGGCTCGGATTCGGTCGGCGAATTCGGTGCTCAGGCTGGCGCGTT
Organism: Thioalkalivibrio sp.; assembly: GCA_003555285.1. The sequence goes on along the minus strand of PWGH01000072.1, from coordinate 15,006 downwards.
CCAGCGGCGCGGCCAGATGGATCACGGCCTCGCGCAGACCGGCGTCGAGTACGCCGGCGACGATGCAGGGGGCCTCGGCCAAGTCATCGCGGCGCGCAAAGCCGGCACCACGGCCGTTCGCCAGCAGAAAGCGCCCTACGGGCCCCGGTCGGCGCAACGCGATGCGGTCGGGGTAGGCGAAGGCCAGGAGCCGTCCCGCGGCCTCCGGATCCACCGCTTCGCGAACTGAAAGGCCGAGCTGACGGGTCCAGCGATCGGCCTGCGCGCGCAGGCGCTGACGCAGGCCCGGGTGCATCGCGCCCCGGTCGTTTCCGGCCAGCGCGCGCACACGCAGGCGCAGATCGGCGCCTGCCAGCGTTCGATCGAGCGGATCACGCTCCTCGAGCAGGGCTGCGAGCAGCGCCGCGGTGCGGCCGAGACCCCGATCCCGGGCGGCCAACAGCATGTGCCCGAGCCGGGGATGGGTGCCGAAGGCTTCCAGGGCGCGCCCATGGGCCGTGATCCGACCCGCGTGGTCCAGGCTGCCCAGTTGCACCAGCAAGTCCCGGCCCTGGTTCAGTGCGGCCTCGGGTGGGCGATCGAGCCAGCCCAGTTCGTCGGCTTCGGCCCCCCAACCGGCGAGGCTCAGCACCAGCGGCGCCAGATCGGCCTCGAGGATCTCCGGTACGGCCTGTGCGGCCAGGCGCGGGTGATCGCCCTCCGGCCAGAGCCGGATGCAGGTGCCGGGTCCCAGCCGCCCGGCGCGGCCACACCGCTGCTCGGCATTGGCGCGGCTGATGCGCAGCGTGGTCAACCGGGTCAGTCCGGTGTTCGGGTCAAAGCGTGGCCGACGTCCGAGCCCGGCGTCGACCACCACCGCAATGCCCTCGATGGTCAGGCTGGTTTCGGCGATGTCGGTGGCCAGGACCACCTTGCGCTGGCCAGTCGGCGCCGGCTGGATGGCGGCATCCTGGGCCTCCGGGGATAGGCTGCCGTGTAACGGCGTCACTCGGGTGTTGGCATCAACCCGGGACGCGAGACCTGCTCCGACCCGATCGATCTCGGCTCGGCCGGGCAGAAACACGAGCAGGCTGCCCGGATACTGCTCCAGGGCGGCCACCACGGCGCGCACTACCGCGGGGACCATGGCGCGTGAATCCGGGGCGGGGCCGCGATGGACCACGGCGACCGGATGGGCGCGCCCTTCGCTCGCGATCACCGGGGCCGGATGCAGCAAGTCGGCCAGGCGGCCGGTATCCAGCGTCGCGGACATCACCAGCAGCCGCAGATCCGGGCGCAGCAATTCCCGGCCCTGCAGGCACAGCGCGAGCCCCAGGTCGGCCTGCAGGTTGCGTTCGTGGAATTCATCGAAGATCACCAGTGCGACGCCCTCCAGGGCCGGATCGCGTTGCAGACGGTGGGTCAGGATACCCTCGGTGATGACCTCGATGCGGGTGTTCGGCCCGGTGTTGCGTTCGGTGCGGGTGGTGATGCCGACGGTCTCGCCCAGCGGCTCACCGAGTTGGGCGGCCATGCGCCGGGCCGCGGCACGGGCGGCCAGCCGGCGCGGCTCCAGCAGCAGGATCCGACCGCGGCACCAGGGCGCGTCCAGCAGCGCCAGCGGCACACGGGTGGTCTTGCCGGCCCCCGGGGGCGCCTGCAGGATCGCGATGCCCGGATCCGTCAGCGCCGCCCGCAGCGCGGGCAGGCTCGATTCGACGGGGAGTTCGGGCATCGATTCCATGGGCGGCGTCAAGTCCTGCGATGAATGCGGCACCCGATCATCAGGGAAGCTCCGCAGGCGAGGCGAGCCCTGTAGGCGAGCCCTGTCGGCGATGGCCCTCACTGATGCAAGGCTGGGTGGGGATTATTCACCACGAAGAACCCGAAGACACGAAGAAGGGCTTTTGTGGGGGTTGCGCGGCCGCGCAGCCGTCGCGACGTCGGCCTGGCTGTTGACTGGTGCACGCGGCACGGCTCCTCTACACTTTCGCCGTCCCGATGGTCTTGGAGGACCCATGCACGAGCCCGACGTGATTGCCAGTACCCCGGAGGGGCGATTCGCGTCGCTCGGGCCGGTGCGCACCTGGATCCTCCACCACGACCGCAGCCTGCTCTTCGCGGTGTTCTATATCGGCCTCACCATCCTGCTCAGCGTGTTCATCAGCTATTTTTGGTTGCTGGCGGTGGTCGGCGTGCACGTCGTTCTGGAATGGCTGAAGAAGGGCTACCTCGGGTATCGCCCGGGCCTGCATCGTACGGCGTGGACGCTCTGGGACACCAAGTTCGACCTGGCACTGGTCTTTCTGGCCTTCACCCTGCTCAGCTACACCGGCATCCATGCCGGCGTGGCCGGAGCGCAGAGTGCGAGCCGAGTCGGCCTGCTGGGCGGCCGGATGGCGGCGTTGAGCGGTCGGATGGCGCCGATCATGGCCCGCCTGGCCCGGCTGGGGGCGCTGCTGCGGCCGCTGGGGATCAAGGCGGTCGATCTCTTTTTCTCGGCCCGGGTCTTCCTGTTTCGCAAGGCGGACATGGCCCGCGCCAAAGCCCATGAGGGCTATCTGACGCCGACCTCGGAGATCGAGGAGGAGATGTCCATTCCCGCGCACCTGCCCTGGCAACGCGGCCTCACCGGCGGCGCCTGGTTTGCGTTGATCGTGATTGGCTTCAATCTGGTCGCCGTGCTGGTGTCCCCCTTGATCACCGACCACAGCTACGTCTCCTTGCTGCAGTCCCTGGGCGCCAAGCTGCATCCCTGGCCGAGCTGATCCGCGCGCAGCGGGCCGGCCCCGCAGCCGTCCCGTCCCGGTTCGGCAACGGTCCCGTACCCCAACGGTTTCGAGTTCAGATCGCCTCGCCGAGCTGTCGGCGCAGGATCTCCTGCTGTTCCAGACTCAGGGCCTGGCCTTGGGCGTTGCTGATCAGGAACAGGTCCTCGGCGCGTTCGCCGGCGGTGCTGATCCGCGCCGTGCGCACGTTCACGTCGAGTTCCGCAAATACGCAGCCGATGGTCGAGAGCAGCCCCGGGCGGTCGAGGGCGCGCAGCAGCAGGCGGGTGCTGGCCTCGCTGGCGCCGGGACTGAATTCGATCTGGGTGGCGATGTCGAAGTGCTTCAGCCGCCGGGGCAGGCTGCGGGTGACCGCCTGCGGCGGCGCATTCGGTTCCCGCAGGCGCGTGCGCAGGGTCTCGCGGATTTCGTCCACGCGAAATCCCGGTTGCACCGGATGGCCCATGCCCTCGAGCACCAGGAAGGTGTCCAGGGTGTGTCCGCCGTGGGTGGTGATCAGGCGGGCGTCGACGATGTCCAGCCCCAACTGGGTCAGGGTCGTCGTGATGCGCGCGAACAGGCGTGGATGGTCGTCGGTGTAGACAAAGATCTCGGTGCTGCCCCGCGGGGTTTCGTGCCGGACCAGGACCAGCGGCAGGTCTTCCGCCTGGATGTGCGCGAGCGCCCAGGTGTGCCAGGCGACTTCGTCCGCCGAGTGACGCACGAAGTATTCGACCTCGAAGTCGCTCCAGATGGCCTCCGCCGTCTCCTCGTTCAGCCCACGCCGGGCCAGCAGCCCAAGGGCCTCGGTGCAGGTCCGGCCGATCTGCTCGTCGGTATCGGGCGGGGTGTCCAGGCCGCGTTCGAGCACCGTGACCGTGGCGTGATACAGGGTCTGCAGCAACGAATCCTTCCAGTTGTTCCACAGCTCCGGGTTGGTGCCCCGGATGTCGGCGATGGTCAGTAGGTACAGGCGATCCAGGCGCTCGCGGGTGCGCACCGCGCGCGCGAAGCCCAGCACCACCTCGGGATCGGAGATGTCCTTGCGCTGGGCGGTCAGCGACATCAGCAGATGCGAGCGCACCAACCAGCTGACCAGCGCGGTGTCCGCCGCGTTCAGTCCGTGGTGCTGGCAGAAGTGCAGGGCGTCCAACGCCCCGAGTTCGGAGTGGTCGCCGCCGCGGCCCTTGGCGATATCGTGGAACAGCGCGGCGAGGATCAGCGGCTCCGGGCGTTGCAGGCGCTCGCAGATCGCCGCCGCCAGCGGGTGCTCGTGCTGGAAGCCGGGTGTGCCCAGACGGCGCGCGTTGCGGACCACGTGCAGGATGTGCTCGTCCACGGTATAGACGTGGAACAGGTCGTATTGCATGCGGCCGATGATCTGCCCGAAGGCCGGGATGTAGGCACCCAGCACCCCATAGCGGTTCATGCGTCGCAATTCGGTGGTTACGCCGCGGGGCGCGCGCAGGATCCTCATGAACAGGTCGCGGCAGACCGGATTGCGCCGGAACTGGTTGTCGATCAGATGCCGGTGGGCCCGGATCAGGCGGATGGTCGAGGCGCGGATGCCGACCGCCTCCGGGTGGGTCTGCAGCAGGTGGAAGGCTTCGAGCAGGGCCGGGGGATAGATCATGAAGACCTGGTCATTCACCAGCTCCAGGTAGCCGCCCCGCAGTTGAAAGCGCTGATGGATCCGCCGCGGTTCCCTCAGCGTGCCGGGATCCTCGAGGATCGCCTCGTTGAAATGTTGCAGCAGCAGCTCGTTCAGGCGCTGCAGTTCGCTGATGGTGCGAAAGTAGCGCTGCATGAACTGCTCGACACCGAGGTTCTGGTGCTGATCGACAAAGCCGAAGGTGCTGGCCAGGGCGCGCTGCAGATCGAACAGCAGCCGGTCCTCGCGCCGCCCGGCGAGCATGTGCAGCGCAAAACGCACCTGCCAGAGAAAGCGTTGCCCCGCGATCAGGTCGCGGTATTCGCCCTCGCGCAGAAACCCGTGTCCGACCAGTTCCTCCAGATGCTCGGCGGCGAAATAGCGCTTGCTGACCCAGCCGACCATCTGGATGTCGCGCAGGCCGCCCGGGCCTTCCTTCACGTTGGGTTCGAGCCGGTAGGCGGTCTCGCCGAAGCGCCGGTGGCGGGTCTGCTGTTCCGCCAGCTTGCCGGCATAGAAGGACCGCGAATCCCACAAATGGCGCGGGTGCATCGCCTCCCGGAAGCGGTCGAACAGCGCACCGGAGCCCGCCAGGTGGCGGGCCTCGAAGAGATTGGTGGCGGTGGTGATGTCGTCTTGGGCCTCGCGCAGGCAGTCGTCGAGGCTGCGCACGCTGTGCCCGACCTCCAGGCCGATGTCCCAGAGAAAAGTGACGAATCGGCTCAGCCGCTCGGTGTGGGCGGTCTCGGCGTTCCCTTCGACCAACAGCAGGATGTCGATGTCGGAGCCGGGGTGGAGTTCACCGCGGCCGTAGCCGCCGACGGCCGCCAGACACAGCTCCCCGTCGCCCGCCAGGCCCTGTTGCGACCAGATCAGCGTCAGCAGCGCATCGACCAGATCCGCATGACCGTGGATCAGGCCATCGATATCGGCGCCGGCCTGGAAGCCCTCGTGAAGTGCGGCGAGGATCGCGCGTCGGTACTCCCGGAAGCGGACCGTATCGCCGGGATGCGCCCGCAAGGCGTCGAGGTCGGCTTCGGTGAGGCCGGTGAGGCCGGCGCGATCGACCCGCCCCGTCGAAACGGGTGCGAGGGCATTCATGCCGTTCGTGCCGGATTCTTCATGCCGCCAGCGCCTGGGGCGGGGTTTCGCCACGGCGCAGCGTCAGGATGTCGTAGCCGTCCTCGGTGACCAGCAGGGTGTGCTCCCATTGCGCCGAGGGGCTGTGGTCCTTGGTCACCGCGGTCCAGCCGTCGGCGAGCAGCCGGGTGTGGCGACGCCCGGCGTTGATCATCGGTTCGATGGTGAAGCACATTCCCGGGCGCAGCTGCAGGCCGGTGCCGGGCTTGCCGTAGTGCAGGACCTGCGGGTCCTCGTGGAAGACCTTGCCGATGCCATGCCCGCAGTATTCGCGCACCACCGAGCAGCGTTCGGCCTCGGCGTAGGTCTGGATCGCGTGGCCGATGTCGCCGAGCGTGGCCCCGGGCCGTACCTGCTCGATACCCAGGTACATGCAGGTGCGGGCGACGTCCACCGCCCGCTGGGCCTGGATGCCGACCTTGCCGATGCCGAACATCTTGCTGGTGTCGCCGTGGTAGCCATCCTTGATCACCGTGATGTCGATGTTCAGGATGTCGCCGTTCTTCAGCTGCCGGTTGCCGGGAATGCCGTGGCAGACCTGGTGGTTGACCGAGGTGCAGATGGATTTCGGGAAGCCGCGGTAGTTCAGCGGGGCCGGGATCGCCTGCTGGTGGTGCACGATGTAGTCGTGGCAGATGCGGTCGAGCTCGTCGGTGGTGATGCCGGCCTCGACATAGGGCCCGATCATCTCCAGCACCTCGGCCGCCAGGCGCCCGGCGACGCGCATGCGCTCGATTTCTTCAGGGGTCTTGATCGTTACAGCCATACAGGGATTCCTACCCGCGAGACCTCCCGGAGGGCGCGCGTGTTTGGTTTGGACCGGGCTCCTATGCTATAAAGCGCGCGCCCCTGGGGCAATCAAAACCTTAAATCCACACACGTATCGGCACGGTCTGTTGGGTGCTCGTCCTCTGCGACGGGTTTCAGGCCGGGATGCGTGGAGGCCCAACCCTAGATCAGGAGATCCACCATGTCCCTCGTTACCATGCGTCAAATGCTCGAAGCCGGCGTCCATTTCGGCCACCAGACCCGCTACTGGCACCCGAAGATGGCCCCCTACATCTTCGGTGAGCGCAACAAGATCCACATCATCAACCTCGAGAAGAGCCTGCCGATGTTCAACGACGCGTTGAACTTCATGGGCAAGATCGCCGCCGATGGCGGCAAGATCATGTTCGTCGGCACCAAGCGCTCGGCGCAGACCGTGGTCGGGGAAGAGGCGCGCCGCTGCAACATGCCCTTTGTGAACCACCGCTGGTTGGGCGGCATGCTGACCAACTTCAACACCGTGAAGCAGTCGATCAAGCGCCTGAAGGACATCGAGGCCATGCGCGCCGACGGCAGCATCGAGCGCCTGAACAAGAAGGAAGGCCTGATGCTGATCCGCGAGCAGGAGAAGCTCGAGCGCAGCCTCGGCGGCATCAAGGACATGAACCGCATGCCCGACGCGATGTTCGTCGTCGACACCGGCTACGAGAAGATCGCGGTCGCCGAGGCGAAGAAGCGCGGCATCCCGGTGATTGCCGTCGTCGACTCGAACAACAACCCCGAGGGGATCGAGTATGTGATCCCGGGCAACGACGATGCGATGCGCGCGATCCAGCTCTACGTCGCGGCAGTGGCCGACACCATCATCGAGGCCAAGGGCGCGACCGCGACCGGCGTGCAGGAAGAGGACTTCGCGCAAGCCGAGGTCCCTTCCGAGTCCAGCGCCGAGGTCTAACCCCTTCTGCCGGCCGCTGCGCGAACGCGCGGCCGGCTCATTCTTCAGGAGTCTTTCATGCAGATCACTGCTGCCCTAGTCAAAGAACTGCGCGAGCGCACCGGCGCCGGCATGATGGAGTGCAAGAAGGCACTCACCGAAACCGGGGGCGATATCGAGGCCGCGATCGAACTGATGCGCAAGTCCGGCCAGGCCAAGGCCGACAAGAAGGCCAGCCGCATTGCCGCCGAGGGCCGGGTCGAGGTTGCCGCACAGGATCAGCTGGCCGCGATCATCGAGGTCAACTCGGAAACCGATTTCGTCGCGAAGGACCCGCATTTCCAGCAGTTCGCGGCCACCTGCGCCCAGGTGGCGCTGACCAGCGGGGCCGATAGCGTCGACACCCTGATGACCACCGAGCACGACGGTCAGACGCTGGAGGCCCACCGGGCCCTGCTGATCGCAAAGATCGGCGAGAACGTCCAGGTGCGCCGCTTCGAGCGGGTGCACAGCGAAGGCCCGCTCGGGGTCTACCTGCACGGCGCCCGCATCGGCGTGGTGGTCGCGCTGAAGGGCGGCGACGAGGCCCTGGCGAAGGACATCGCGATGCACATCGCCGCCAGCCGCCCGGTCTGTATCGACGCCGACCAGGTCCCCACCGAGCTGGTGGAGAAGGAGCGCAGCATCTTCCGCGCCCAGGCCGAGGAGTCGGGCAAGCCGGCCGAGATCGTCGAGAAGATGGTCGAGGGCCGCATCCGCAAGTTCCTGGCCGAGGTGACCCTGGTCGGTCAGCCCTTCGTGAAGAACCCCGACCAGACGGTCGGGCAACTGCTGAAGGAGCAGGGGGCCGAAGTGACGAGCTTCGTGCGCTACGGCGTCGGCGAGGGCATCGAGAAGAAGAGCGAGAACTTTGCCGAGGAAGTGATGGCCCAGGCTCGCGCCAGCGAGTAGCCTGTCGGCCTGAGTGCTCGGGGGGGTGGCTCGACCGCCCCCGACTGTTTCCCATCCGCCGTCTTCCACCCGCCATCAAGGAGCCCCATGAATCAGGAAGACCAGCCCGCCTACAAGCGCATTCTCCTGAAGCTCAGCGGCGAGGCCTTCATGGGGGCGCAGGAGTACGGCGTCGATCCCCTGGTGCTGGCTCAGGTCGCCCAGGAGGTCGCGGAGTTATCCCGGCTCGGGGTCGAAATCGGTATCGTGATCGGCGGCGGGAACATCTTCCGAGGCGCGGGGCTCGCCGAGGGCGGGATGGACCGGGTCACCGGGGATCACATGGGCATGCTCGCCACGGTGATCAACGCGCTGGCGCTGCAGGATGCGATCGAGCGCACCGGACGCTTCTGTCGGGTGATGTCGGCGATCCGCATCAATCAGGTGTGCGAGGACTACATCCGCCGGCGCGCGGTGCGCCATCTGGAGAAGGGCCGGATCGTGGTGTTTGCCGCCGGCACCGGCAATCCCTTCTTCACCACGGATTCGGCCGCCAGCCTGCGCGCGATCGAGATCAATGCCGATTTGATGATCAAGGCGACCAAGGTCGACGGCGTGTACGATTCCGATCCCATGCAGAATAGCGATGCTCGCCGTTTCGACCGCCTGAGCTTCGACGAGGCCCTGGAACGGCGTCTGGGGGTGATGGACACCACGGCGCTGGTGATGTGCCGGGACAATAACCTTCCGCTTCGAGTCATGAACATGTTCGCCAAGGGGGATCTGCTGCGCCTGGTGATGGGCGAGTCGATCGGGACCTTGGTCGAGGGGAGCCAGCAATGACACAAGACGTATTCAAGGACGCCAGCGAGCGGATGGACAAGACGCTCGAGGCGCTGCATCTGGAGTTCGTGAAGATCCGTACCGGCCGGGCGCACCCCAGCCTGCTCGACCATGTGCTGGTCGACTACTACGGGTCCGAGGTGCCGATCAATCAGGTCGCCAGCGTGACCGCCGAGGACGCGCGCACCTTGCTCGTGAGCCCGTGGGAGCGCGGCATGATGGCCAAGGTGGAAAAGGCGATCATGACCTCCGATCTTGGCCTGAACCCGTCCAACGTCGGGACCGTGATCCGGGTGCCGCTGCCCTCGCTGACCGAGGAGCGGCGCAAGGACCTGGTGAAGGTGGTGCGCAGTGAGGCGGAAAATGCGCGCATTGCCGTGCGCAACATCCGCCGCGATGCTAACCACACGCTCAAGCAGAGGGTCAAGGACAAGGCCATTTCCGAGGACGACGAGCATCGCGGCGAGGAACGGATCCAGAAACTCACCGACGAGCACGTCGCCCGCATCGACAAGATGCTGGCGGAGAAGGAAGCGGAGTTGATGGAGGTTTGACCTCCACGCGCACGATGACCCCCGCAGCCGAATCGGGCCTTACCGCGGTACCGGCCGCCGTGCCCCGGCATGTGGCCATCATCATGGACGGTAACGGCCGCTGGGCGCAGGCCCGTGGCCTGTCGCGCAGCGAGGGGCACCGGGCCGGCCTGCGCGCCACCCGAGCGGCGGTGGAGTTCTATGCCAATCAAGGCATCCAGGCGCTGACCGTATTCGCGTTCAGCAGCGAGAACTGGGGGCGGCCCGCGGCCGAGGTCGAGGCCCTTTTCGAACTCTTCGTCAGTGCGATCGAGGCGGAATTGCCGGAGTTGCGCGAGAAGGGCATCCGCCTGCGTTTCATCGGCGAGCGCGCGGCCTTCCCCGAGGACCTGCGAACGCGCATGGCCGAGGCCGAGGCCGCAACCGCCACCAATCGCACGATGACCCTGTTGGTGGCGCTTGGCTACGGGGGCCGCTGGGATATCCTGCAGGCCGCGCAGCAATGGATCCGCGCCAGCGGTGAAACGCCGCCGGATCCGGCCGCCTTCGATGGGTATCTCAGCACGGCTGGCGTGCCCCCGTTGGATCTGTTGGTCCGCACCGGCGGCGAGCAGCGCATCAGTAACTTCCTGCTCTGGCAGGCGGCGTACGCGGAACTGTATTTCCTGGACACCCTATGGCCGGACGTCGGCGCCCCGGAACTCCAGCAGACGCTGGATTCCTATGCGCTGCGTCAGCGCCGTTTCGGGCGCACCGAGGCCGCCGACGAGTCCGTCGATGCCTAGGTCGACGCCCGGGCCCGTTGTTCGTGGGCGCGCCCATGCTTAGGCAGCGGGTGCTCACGGCCCTGCTGATCGTCATCCCGTTGGCGCTGCTGATCGGCCTCGGCCCGACCTGGCTGTTCGGCGCCGTGGTGTTCGGCGTGATGCTGCTGGGCGCGGCGGAATGGGCGCGGCTCAGCGGCCTGAGCACGCCGGTGGCGCGAATGGTCTTCGTGATCCTGCTGGCGGGGCTGGTGGGCGTGTTGCTGCTTTTGGCGGTGCGCGGCTGGTCGACGGTGCACCTGGCAGTGCTCGGTCTGGCGTTGCTCTGGTGGCTGGTGGTCTTCATCGGCCTGACCACCTATCGCGTGGGCCTGGCCACGCGGCCCTGGGGACGCGGGCTGTTGCGCGGGGCGGGCTTTCTGACCCTGGTGCCGGCGGCGCTCGCGCTGGTCTGGTTGCACGCTACCAGCCCGATGCTGGTGTTCTACCTGATTATCCTGGTGGCGGCGGCGGACACCGGCGCCTACTTCGTCGGACGCCGTTTCGGGCGCAGCCCGCTGGCGCCGGAAATCAGCCCGGGCAAGACCCGCGAGGGCCTGCTCGGGGCCCTGTTCACGGTGATCCCGGTGGCCGCAGGCGGCGCCTGGAGCTTCGACTTCCTGGGCATGGATGCGCTGGTCTTCGGGCTTCTGAGCCTGGTTGTGGCGCTGGTGTCGGTGGCCGGGGATCTGCAGGAGAGCGTGTTGAAGCGGGAGGCCGGGGCCAAGGACAGCGGCACCCTGCTGCCCGGGCACGGCGGCATCCTCGATCGCATCGATAGCCTGACCGCGGCAGCGCCGGTGTTCCTGATCGGTCTGCTGTGGCTCGCGCTGTGGCCCGCGGGGACGTCCTGACATGGCCCGCCGCGAACGCGTGACCATCCTCGGTGCCACCGGCAGCATCGGCGTGAGCACGCTGGACGTGCTGGCCGGGCAGCGCGAGCGCTTCGAGGTCCATGCGCTGACCGCCGATACCAACGTCGACCAACTGACCGCGCAATGCCTGGAACACCGGCCCGCCCATGCCGTGATGGTGGATCCGGAGGCCGGTGCCACGCTGCGCGATCGTCTGCACCGGGCGGGCTGTGCCACCGAGGTCCAGGTGGGGGCGGCGGCGCTGGTCGCGGTGTCCGAGGCCCCGGAGGTGGACGTGGTGATGGCGGCCATCGTCGGGGCCGCGGGGCTGCTGCCGACGCTCGCGGCCGCGCAGGCCGGCAAGCGCCTGCTGCTCGCGAACAAGGAGGCGCTGGTGATGTCGGGGGCGCTGCTGATGGACGCGGTGGCGCAGAGCGGGGCGACGCTGCTTCCGGTCGACAGCGAACACAACGCAATCTTCCAGTGCCTGCCCGCCGGCTATCGCTGCGCCGATCCCGTGGCACCGCACGGCGCCGAGCGCATCTGGCTGACCGCCTCCGGCGGCCCGTTCCGGGAGCGCCCCCTGGACCGCTTCGACGGCATCACCCCCGACGAGGCCTGCGCCCATCCGAATTGGGAAATGGGGCGCAAGATCTCGGTCGATTCGGCGACGATGATGAACAAGGGCCTGGAGGTGATCGAGGCGCGCTGGTTGTTTGCCCTCGAACCGGCGGCAATCCAGGTGGTGCTGCATCCGCAGAGCATCATCCACTCGATGGTCGCCTACAGCGACGGTTCGGTGCTCGCGCAACTGGGCAATCCCGACATGCGAACACCAATTGCCCACTGCCTGGCCTGGCCCGAGCGCATCGCCTCCGGGGTCGCACCGCTCGATCTGTTCGCGGTCGGGCGCCTGGACTTCGCCGCTCCGTCGCTGGAACGCTTCCCGTGCCTGCGTCTGGCCTTCGAGGCGCTACGCGCGGGGGGCACCGCCACCACTGTCCTCAATGCCGCCAACGAGGTCGCGGTGGCGGCCTTCCTGGCCGAGCGTATTCCCTTCACCGCGATCGCCCGGCTGATCGAGGCCACCCTCGCGGTGATCGTGCCGGCACAGGCCGATTCCTTGAGCGGGATCCTTGCGGCCGACGCCCAGGCGCGGGACTATGCACATTCCTGGGTTTCGGCCCCGATCACCGAGCGATGACCTTGCCACCGACCCGTGACACGCTGAACTGATGACCTTCTTGACCAGCCTTGCCGCGTTCATCGTGGCCATCGGGATCCTCGTGACCATTCACGAGTACGGGCATTTCTTGGCCGCTCGCCTGATGGGCGTGCGGGTGCTGCGCTTCTCCGTGGGCTTCGGCCGGCCGATCTACCGCCGGGTGCTCGGCCGCGACCGCACCGAATTCGTGATCGCGGCGATCCCGCTCGGCGGCTATGTGAAGATGCTCGACGAGCGCGAGGGCCCGGTGCCGGAACACGAGGCGGTGCGCGCGTTCAATCGCCAGTCGGTGGGCGCCCGCAACTTTGTGGTGGTGGCCGGTCCGGCGGCCAATTTCCTGTTCGCGCTGGTGGCCTACGCCGCGATGTTCATGATCGGGGTGCCCGGCGTGAAGCCGATGGTCGGCGAGGTGACCGCCGACAGCCCCGCGGCAGCGGCCGGCCTGGAGCGCGGCGACATCATTCAGCGCATCGGCGATCGCGCGGTCCAGGACTGGGACCAGGCCAATCTGCGCCTGCTCGACCACGCGGTACGTTCAGACCGGGTCACCCTGACCGTGGAGGATCGCGACGGGCGCGCGGTCACCCGGACCCTGGAATTGGAAAACCGCCGCGAACTGCTGGGCGAGGGCCATTTTCTGGAACGTCTCGGCATCGCGCCCTACCGGCCGGAGCTCGATCCGCTGATCGGCCAGGTCGAGGGCAGCAGTCCCGCGGACCAGGCCGGGCTGCAGCCGGGGGATCGGGTGTTGCAAGTGAACGGCGATCCGGTGGCGAGTTGGAATGCCTGGGTGCGCATGATCCAGGCCGCGCCGGGGGAGACGCTGGAGCTGCGGGTGGAGCGCAACGGCGAGCGCCTGGACCTGCGTGTGACCCCGGCGCGGGTCGAGACGAACGGCGAGGTGCACGGGCGCATCGGCGCCGGCGTGGACGTGGATCAGCCGCAACTGCGCGAATTGAGCACGCTGGTGCGTCTGGGTCCGGTCGACAGCGTTGTGCAGGGCGCGGCGCGCACCTGGGAGATCAGCATCCTGACCCTGCGGGTGCTCGGGCGCATGATCATCGGTGAGGCCTCGGTCAAAAACATCGCCGGACCGGTTACAATCGCCGAGTTCGCGGGTACCACGGCACTGATCGGGCTGACGGCCTTTCTCAGCTTTCTGGCGCTGGTCAGCGTGTCGCTGGGCATCATCAACCTGCTGCCGGTCCCGGTGCTGGACGGCGGCCATCTGATGTATAACGTGGCGGAGTGGATCAAGGGCAGTCCGGTATCCGAACGCACGCAACTGATCGGGCAGCAGATCGGGCTGGTGGCAATCGCCGCCCTGATGCTGCTCGCACTGTACAACGACTTCACACGCTTGTTCGGGTAATCCGGGCGCGACTTCAAGCCCACCATCGACTTGGCGACAAACATGACGCGACACCTTGTGCAGGCCCTTACGCTGTGGGCGCTGCTGTTGGCTTCCGGAGGGCTCTTCGCCCAGGCTTACGTGATCGAAGACATCGAGATCGAGGGGCTGGAACGCATCAGTGCCGGCACGGCGCTGACCTATCTGCCGGTGCAGGTCGGCGACCGTTTCGAGGACGCCCGCAGCGCGGAGGTGATCCGCGCGCTGTTTCAGACCGGGTTCTTCTCCGACGTGCAACTCGGCCGGCGGGACAACGTGCTGATCGTGTTCCTCGAGGAACGCCCGGCGATCAACGAGATCCGGTTCAGCGGCAACAAGGACATCCCGTCGGAGGCGCTGACCGATGTCTTGAGTTCGGTCGGTCTGCAGCGCGGGCGGGTCTTCAACCGCACGATCCTGGATCGGGTGGAAACCGAAATGCGCCAGCAGTATCTGGCGCGCGGCCGCTACAACGTGCAGATCGACATCGAGATCACCGAACTCGCGCGCAACCGGGTCGATGTGGATATCACCATTGCCGAAGGGCAGGTGGCGAAGATCCGCGCGGTGAACATCGTCGGTAACGAGGCCTTCGAGCAGCGCCGGTTGACCCGGCAGTTCGAGTCTGGCGTGCCGCGGTGGTGGGCCTTTCTCAGCCGCCGCGACAATTACTCGCGCCAGAAGCTGTCCGGCGACCTGGAACGGCTGCGCTCGACCTACCTCGATGCCGGCCACCTGAACTTCGAGATCGATTCGACCCAGGTGACCCTGACGCCGGACCGCAAGGACATCTACATCACCATCAACATCGACGAAGGGGACCGCTACACCATCGGTTCGGTGGACCTGGCCGGTGATCTGATCGTCACCGAGGCGGAGCTGCGGGACCTGGTCCAGGTGGAACCCGGACAGACCTTCTCGCGGCGCGATGTCATCGATTCCGCCGAGCAGATCACCGAGCGTCTGGGCCGCGAGGGCTTTGCCTTTGCCAACGTCAACCCGATTCCCGAGGTCGACGAGGCCGCCCGCGAAGTGGCGCTAACCTTCTTCATCGACCCGGGCCCGCGCGTGTACGTGCGGCGCATCGCCATCACCGGCAACACCCAGACCCAGGAAAGCGTGTACCGACGCGAACTGCGGCAGATGGAGGGTGCCTGGTACAACGGTCAGCAGATCGACCGCTCCCGG
>PWGH01000198.1 GCA_003555285.1 Thioalkalivibrio sp. | reverse complement strand
CTGCAGGCCGCGGTGATGAAGACGCGCATGCAGCCGATCAAGAAGGTCTTCGGCCGCTTTCCCCGGGTGGTGCGGGATATGGCGCGCAGCATGAACAAGGAGATCAACCTGGAGCTGCGCGGCGAGGAGACCGACCTGGACAAGAACCTGGTCGAGGCCCTGGCCGATCCGCTGGTCCATCTGGTGCGCAACGCGGTCGACCACGGGATCGAAATGCCCGAGGTGCGGGAGCGTCAGGGCAAGCCGCGGGCCGGACAGGTGGTGCTCGCCGCTGAACAGGAGGGCGATCACATCCTGCTGACCATCGCCGACGACGGCGCCGGAATGGATCCTGAGTTGTTGCGGCGCAAGGTGGTGGAAAAGGGGTTGATGGATCCCGATGCCGCCGCGCGTCTGAGCGATCAGGACGCCTACGCGCTGATCTTCATGGCCGGTTTCTCCACCAAGACCGAGGTCTCCGACGTCTCCGGCCGCGGCGTCGGCATGGACGTGGTGAAGACCAAGATCGCGCAGCTCAATGGGCGGGTCGAGATCGATTCGGAACTCGGGCGGGGCAGCACCCTGCGCATCACGGTGCCGCTGACCCTCGCGATTCTGCCCACGCTGATGGTGGTGCTGGGGGACCATCGCTTCGCGTTGCCGCTGGCGAACGTGAGCGAGATCTTCGACCTGGATCTGTCGCAAAGCCACGTGGTCGATGACCAGGAGGTCATCATGGTGCGCAACCACGCGCTCCCGTTGTATTACCTGCGGGCGTGGCTGGGGCAGGGTGCGGCGGCACCGGAACCGGGCGAGACCCAGCATGTGGTCGTGGTCTTTGCCGGCAACCGCCGCGTGGGCTTTGTGGTGGATCGGCTGATCGGGCAGGAGGAGGTGGTGATCAAGCCCTTGGGTTCTTACCTGCGCGGGCTGCCGGGCTTTGCCGGCGCGACCATCACCGGTGACGGCGGCATCGCGCTGATCCTCGATGTATCGAGCCTGTTGCGTACCTTCGCCCGTCGCTCCCGGCTGCAGGAGCGGGGGCAGCAGAAACGCGCCGCCCAGGGATCGCGCGCGCAGGCCGAACATGTCTGATGTACACGGCCAGGATCGGAATGGGACGGCGCAATGAGCGTGCGCGTGCTGGTCGTGGACGATTCGGGGTTCTTTCGGCGCCGCATCGTCGAGATCCTGACGGCGGACCGGGGCCTCGAGGTCGTCGGCACCGCGAACAACGGTCAAGAGGCGGTGATCCAGGCCCTGAAGCTCAAGCCCGATGTCATCACCATGGATATCGAAATGCCGGTGATGGACGGCATCACGGCGGTGCGCCACATCATGGCGCGCCAGCCGGTGCCGATTCTGATGTTCTCCTCGCTCAGCTACGAGGGCGCCCAGGCGACCTTGGACGCTTTGGAGGCCGGGGCGGCGGATTTTCTGCCCAAGCGTTTCGAGGAAATCGCGCGGGATCATGAAGAGGCACGCCGAGTGCTATGCCGCCGGGTGCGAACCCTGGGCCTGCGCGGATCGCCCCGCGGCCTTGCGGTGCCGGCGGCGCGCAGCAGCGCCGCGACCCGGGCGCCGGCCATCGGTGGGGCACCGGCGCTTGGCGGCGCACGCACGGCGACCGGGACCGGGACCGGGTCCCCGGCCCTGAGCGGAATTCCGGCCCAACCGGCCGTCGCGGTGCCGGCGGTTCCCGCCGAACCGCCGGTACGGCCGGATCGCCATCCGGTGGGCTTGCGCGATTTTCGGGTGGTACTGATCGGCACCTCCACCGGCGGGCCGGTTGCGCTGCAGAAGGTGCTGACCGCCCTGCCGGCGCATTTTCCGCTGCCCCTGTTGTTGGTGCAGCACATGCCGGCCAGTTTTACCGGGGCCTTTGCCCAGCGCCTGAATGCCCTCTGTGCGCTGCGGGTGAAGGAGGCGGCCGATGGCGATGCGCTGGAACCCGGCCTCGCGCTGCTGGCGCCCGGCGGCCGGCAGATGGTGCTGGAATCCACCCGCGCCGGGGCCGTTCGGGTGCGGATGATGGACAGCGAACCGGAGCAGCATTACCGGCCGTCGGTGGACGTCACCTTTACCGCCGCGTCGCCGATTTTCGGCAAGAAGGCGCTGGCAATCATCATGACCGGCATGGGTGCGGACGGACGCGAAGGCGTGCGGCTGCTGAAACGGCAGGGGGCCACGATCTGGACCCAGGACGAGGCCAGCTGCGTGATTTATGGCATGCCAGCCGCGGTGGTCGAGGCCCAGCTTTCGGATCGCGTACTGGCGCTGGATCAAATCGGCCCCCTGCTGGCGCGGGAGGCCTGAGGCGATGGCGATGCCGTGGATACGGGAGCGAATGACCCCACGCCCATCGGCGCGTTTGGACGAGGCGCGTCGCTGCGGCTCGGGTCCCAGGGATTATTGGAACGATGGAGCACGATCATGGATTTCCTGAGCATCGCCGGGTTGACCCTGGCGTTGGTGGCCATTCTGGGCGGTTCGATCGCCAAGGGCAGCGGCGTGGGGGCCCTGTGGAACCCGGCGGCCTTCCTGATCGTGGTGGTGGGGACGGTCGCGGCGGCCCTGTTGCAAGCCCAGATCAAGGTCTTCATACACGGCATGCAGATGCTGCCCTGGCTGTTCAAGGCGCCTGGCATCGATACCGAAGCGGCGATCGAGAAGCTGGTGAATCTGAGCCAAATCGCCCGCAAGGAGGGGTTGCTGGGTCTGGAGACCCTGGCGGAACAGGAAACCGACCCCTTTTCGAGCAAGGGCCTGCAACTGCTGGTGGACGGTACGGAGGCCGAGGCCATCCGAAATATCCTGGAGGTGGATCTCGGAGTGAAGGAACAATTCGATCTGGCGGGTGCAAAGATCTTCGAGAGCATGGGCATCTATGCGCCCACGCTCGGCATCATCGGTGCAGTGATGGGCCTGATGGCGGTGATGCAGAATCTCAACGATCCGGAAAAGCTGGGGCCGGGGATCGCAGCGGCCTTCGTGGCCACGATCTATGGCATCGGAGCGGCGAATCTGTTCTTCCTGCCGGTGAGCAACAAGCTGAAGACCGCCGTTCATGGCCAGACCGCCTATCGCGAGATGATCATTGACGGGATCACCGCGATCGCCGAGGGGGAGAATCCACGCAACATCGAATCCAAGCTGCGCGGGTACATCCTCTGATCCGCCGTCGTTCGCGCTTCAGCGCGCGCGGCATCGGCCGATAACCTGCAACGACATGGCACGCAAGAAAAGACACGAAGATCACGTTAACCACGAAGGCTGGGCGATCCCGTATGGCGACCTGATCACCCTGCTGCTCGCCTTCTTCGTGGTGATGTACGCGATCTCATCGGTCAACGAGGGCAAGTTCCGGGTGCTGTCGGACTCGATGGTTTCCGCCTTCCAGGGCAAACCTATGGCGCCGACGCCGATTCAGATCGGCGAACCCACCCGGGCGCTGCACAACTGGCCGGAGAGCATGCCCACCACCATGGTGCCGCAGGAGACCTTTCGGTCGCAGATCCCGATGGAAGGGCTTTCGGACCACGAGGTCTACGAGGTGCTGCGCGGCGGCGCAACCGAGCCGGAGGGCCTGCAGCAGGCCGCCGAGCGCATGCTGCGCATCGGTGATGCGATCGAACTGGCGATGGCGCCGCTGATTGCCGATGAACTGATCCGTCTCCACCGGGACCGCTTCTGGCTCGAGGTGGAGATCAACACCAGCTTGCTGTTCGCCAGCGGCAGTGCGCAGCTGTTTCCGCAGGCTCGCCCGGTGTTGGAGCAGTTGGCCGCAATCCTGCGCGAATTTCCGGTGCGGGTCCACGCGGAGGGCTTCACTGACGATGTGCCGATCAACACGGTGGTGTTTCCGTCGAACTGGGAGCTCTCGGGCGGACGGGCGGCCAGTGTGCTGCGTCTGCTGATCGAGAACGGGCTAGACCCCACCGACATGGCGGCGGTGGGTTTTGGCGAATACCGGCCGGTGGCCGACAACCAGACGGCGGAGGGACGACGCAAGAATCGTCGGGTGACACTGGTGATCCTGTCCCCTCGTGGCCACCGTAATGGAACGCCGTTGAGTCCCATGGGGCTGCACGAGGATCTCGATCGGTTCAGCCCCGGGGCCCGGCTGGAACCGGAGGACGCCGTGGAACTGCCGCTGGACTTGGAAAATGCCGAGTCCGAGGGGCTCGGATCCGGGAACACGGGCCCCGTTCTGGATCCACCTCTTCTGGATTCGCCCGTTTTCGATTCACCCACTCTGGATTTGCCCCTGCGGGATTCGGCGGCGCTCGAGCCCGGAGCGCGTGCGCAGGACACGGGCGCGGAGGGCCGGGTTGCGAACGAACCGGGGGTGGACGCGGACCGGGTTGGGCCGCCCACCGAGGAATCCGATTGATGCGGGTCTGGGTGGTGGCCAATCAAAAGGGGGGTGTGGGCAAGACCACGACTGCGGTGAGTCTGGGTGGGTTGCTGGCCGGACGCGGTTCCAACACCCTACTGGTCGATCTGGACCCCCACGGTTCGCTGACGACCTATTTCGGAATGGACCCGGAAACGCCCCTGCCCGGGGTGTATGACCTGTTTCGGCAGACCGCCGACGGAACCGTGCCCGCGTTCGAGTCCGGGGTGCATCCGACCGCGTTCGAGCATCTGCATGTGATGCCGGCGTCGTCGGCGATGATCACCCTGGACCGTCAGCTCGGTACCCGTGAAGGCATGGGGCTGGTGCTGAAACGGGCGATGCAGCACCTCTCCACGCGCTTCGACACCGTAGTGATGGATTGTCCGCCGATGCTCGGGGTGTTGATGGTCAATGCCCTGGCCGCCTGCCACCGCCTGCTGATTCCGGTGCAAACGGAGTTTCTGGCCCTGAAGGGTCTCGAGCGCATGCTGCATACGCTGGAGATGATCCAGCGCTCACGCCGCATCCCCATCGACTGTCTGGTGGTGCCCACCCTCTTCGACCGGCGCACCCGGGCCTCCATCCAGAGCCTGCGCCAGCTTCGAGACGAGCGCGCGGCGGTGACCTGGGATGATGTGATTCCGGTGGATACCCAGTTTCGGGATGCCAGCCGCAGCGGGATTCCGCTGCCCCTGATGCGCCCATCCAGCCATGGGGTGCTGGCCTATGCCCGTCTGCTCGAGCGTCTGGAACAGGACGAAGCGCAGGCAAGGGCCGGATGATGAACGGCAATCCCCCAAAGTTGCTGGATGCGGACCTGGCCCTGAGCCAGTACCTGGACAGCCTGCTACAGGAACTCTCCGGGGTGGACGCGGCACCTCGATTCGAGGCGATTCCCGGTTCCGAGGACGTTTGTGCGGGGTTTGAGGGTCTTTCTGATGCTCAGGAAGGTCCGGTGCTGCAGGAGAAGCCCCTTTTGGAGGTTCGGCCTGGCTTCAAGGATCGGCCTGAATCCCCCGACATCCCAGGTTTTAACGCGGTCGCCGGGCTGGCGGATCTCCCGGCCGTGATCCCACCGGCAGCGAGCGAACCGGGCTGGATGCGCCCGGTGCCGGTGCTGACCGGGCGGGTGTTGCGCGTGCCGGTGGTGCAGGCGCCGGTGCTGCCCGGGCCGGTGTTCGAATCGCCGGTGCTGCCCGGTGCCGCGCCCGACCCCGCCCCCGCGCCGGTGGTGAAACCCACGCCGGCTGCGAACGCCCGGCCTGCTGCCGAACGGGAGCCACCGTCCGAATCGGGGCCAGCACCGGAGCAGGCCCCGGGATTGGCCCCGGAATTGGCCCCGGAATTGGCCCCGGAACCGGAATCCGAACCGGAATCGCGACTGGAACCGGCGCCTCAAGCCGCGTTAACCCTGCCGGTGTGGGCGCAGCACCGCTTTCAATGCCTGAGCTTTCAGGTGGCGGGGTTAACGCTGGCGGTGCCGCTGACCCGGTTGAACGGCATCATCGAGGCGTCCGATCCCATTACCCCGATGCCGGGCCATCAACCCTGGTTTCTCGGCCTGATTCAGCATCTGGGTCGGCAGGTGAAGGTGGTGGACATCGGCCTGATCGTGGTGCCCCGAAACCGGAGCTACCACCCGGGGCCACCGCGATACATCGTGCTGCTGGATGGGTACCGCTGGGGCATCGCTTGCGAGGGGATCACGGGAATGCTGACCCTAGACCCGGAACACGTGCGCTGGCGTAGCCGACTCGGCCGGCGGCCGTGGCTGGCCGGAACGGTAATCGATCACATGTGTGCCATACTCGATGTGGACCGTCTGGCGCTGGACCTGGACAGCGGGGCCTGGGCTTCCAGCGCTTGCAATGGCGTTTCCGAGGGAACGTTCGGTAAACCCGATCCTGCGCCCGCGGCCGGCAACACCCACCGGGAACCCGGGCAGCATGGGCCCCATATTCACCCGCAGCAGAGGAACGACGAGTCATGAGCCAACAAGCCCAGGCCGCCAACCGTGGCGCTACGGCCCAGTATGTGACCTTCCGCCTGATGGACGAGATCTATGCCATCAGTGTGTTGACGGTGCGCGAGGTGTTGCGCGTAACCGAGATCGCACCGGTTCCCGGAGCGGCCGAGTACGTGTTGGGGATCATCAACCTGCGCGGCAATGTGGTGACGGTCATCGATGCCCGCGGCCGCATGGGCCTGGTGCCCAAGGCCTCCGACGAGGCCTCCCGCGTGGTGATCATCGAGGAGGGCGATCAGGTGGTCGGTATCCTGGTGGACAGTGTGGCCGAGGTGATCGAGTTGGCCGAAGGCGATATCGAGCCGGCACCGAATGTGGGCAATGACGACAGTTCGCGGTACATCAAGGGGGTGGCCAGTCGCGACGGCGTACTGACCATCGTGGCTGACGTCGATAAGCTGCTGTCGGAAGATGACTGGGCCGAGATCGACACGGCCTGAGACCGGGCCAGCGCGCGCCTCGGGGCAGCAGGCCGGGTTCCCGGGTTTCGGCGGTGCCGGTTGCCGGCGCAACGGTGCGCAGATCGCGCGGGGGGTGGTGTGATGGCCGGCGAGCTCGATTCGATTCGTCCGGTTCACCCGCCGTGGCCAGGGCGCTCGGTGCGTGAGCAAGACGATGAGCACAAGCGCCACCGGGAGCCGGACGAGCAGGGCTCTGGCGAGGGGCCGCCCGATGACCCAGCACCGGATCCGGCGGTGCCGGCACCCGACGACCCGAACACGCCCCAGGGCGGACGCCCTCGACCTGCCGATGACGGTGCCGCCGGGCATCACGTGGATGAATACGTATGAGCGTGGCAATCGGTTTGGGCGTGGTCGTGTTCCTGTTGGCGCTCGGTGCCTTGGGCGTGGCGCTCTGGGCGCTGCGGCGCATTCAGCAGTTGCAGCAACGCCTGGTCAGTCAGGAAACGACCCTCTGGTCGCTGCGCGGCGCGTTGAGCGCGGTCTGTTCCAGCGAAATGATCGCGGACCAGCGCCATTCCGACTTGGAGCGTCAGTTGCGGCAACTGGCCGAGCAGCACGAGCAGGTGCTTCTGCGTGATCCGGAACAGGCCCCGTATCGCCATGCGATGCGGCTCGCCGGCCAAGGCGCCAGTCGGGAGGAATTGATCCAGTCCTGCGGTCTGACGCCGGGCGAGGCCGACCTGTTCTTGTCGCTGAACCGGCCTGCGAGCGGTGACCGGAATGCTTGAGTCGGACGTCGCGTCGCAAAGGCGTGGTGGGCCCGTTGCGCCTGCCCCCCTACGGGCGGTCGCGGTCGGTTCTGGTGCGTGGGCTCGGCCGGGGGTCGGTGGCGGATGGGTCGATGGCGGATGGGTCGGAATTCGGCACTCGGCCGTTCAGGAAATAGATGAAGGCCAGAATCTCGGCCACCGCCACATAGACGTTTTCAGGGATCTCGTCGCCGACCGGAACCTGGGCGAGGGCCGCGGTCAGTAGCGGATCGTCATGCACCGGAACGTCATGCTCCCGGGCGATTTCCAGGATCCGGTCTGCGACCGGGCCGGCACCGCTGGCGGTGATCCGTGGCGCGGTCTTGCCGCCATAATGCAACGCGACGGCCTTGCGCGGCGTCTTCGGCCGCGGTGGGTCTGGACTCCCCTCTCGACTCATGCCTGATCGTCCAGCACTGGCCGGGACGGACCGGTGGGCGGATCTTCCGGGGGCGCTCCCGGATTGCAACCCAGATCCCGGACCCGCAGCCGGTGTTCCTCCAGTGCGGTCCGCAGCCGGGGGAGTTCCTGGCGCACGCGGTGCACGGTGGTCTTCTCTTCGGCCCACAGGCGCGCGTCGACTCGATCACCGGCGACGGCAAGGCGCACATGCACCGGCCCCAGCCCCGGAAGATCGAGGGCCAACGCGATCCGCCACACGGCATCCGCCTCCGAGGGGCCGCGATCGGGCTCGCGTTCCAGCAGCAGATGCACCAGATCCACTCCGTTCTGGGCCTTCAGCGGCAGCTCGAGCAGCCAGCGGGACGCGCCGGTTTCCGCGCTTTCGGCGGCACCCCACTGGTGCAGTGCCAGCCGGGCCACGGCCTGTTCGGTGGCCAGGCGCAGGCCCCCGAGCAGAGCCTGTGGGCTCAGTCCCTGTACCTCCGCGGTCAGTCGCCCTTGAGCCACGGGCGAGGATCCGGTGCGTGGGGGCGGGGTTTCCCGGAGCAGGCCCATCGCGGGAAGAAACCCGCCGGCGGACCCGCCGGGCAGGGCGCGCAGACGGGTGGCCAGGGAGAGCAGCAGGGATTTCAGGTCGGCCGGCGGACGGGCGGTACTCGCCTGCGCCGCGGACCACGCGGCCACATTCGTCTCGTGAAAGAGCCCGGACATCTGGACGGCCTGACGCAACCCTTGTGCATGGCCGGCCTGACTCGTGCTGGCCAAGCGCTGGAACAGGTGGTCGACGGCCGTACGCACCGCGGACGGCAAGGCCGCCATGGGCGCGGCATGGGTCTTCAGGGCCCACAAGGTGGCCAGCAAGGGGGCCTGGCTGCCCTGGGCCGGCAACAGGTGCGAAAGTGCAGCGGGCGCGACGGCGGCGGGATGGAGCGATGGGAGTGCGGTGGCCACCAGTGCATTGGGACGGCCCTGGCCGGCGTTTGCAAGGCCGGGGGTTCGGGGTGGCAGGGCTTGTAAGCCCGGGTTGGGGAGGCCCGGGTTTTGTGCCGCCAAGCCGGGTGGACCCGGAGTTTGCAGCCCCGAGACGGGTAGACCCGGCACGGTGGACAGCAGACGCAGCACGGGCTGGCTGCCGGCCTGCATCACCTGCAGGCTGATTCGCGCTCCCTGTGGCAGGCTGGCCGGCAACTGCAGCTGCAGCTGCTGTTCGCCGATGCGCACGGGGGTCGGTTGACCCGCAGGCACCGCGCGGACCACGACGGCCTCTAGCCGCTGCCCCGGCTGCCAATCCAGCCCGCGCGGGCTGGCGTTCACCAGCATCACGTTGGGGACTGGAGGGGGAATCTGCATGGAAGACTCGGATCGCGGGTACGGCCTTCTATCCTACTCCCAGTGGATCGAAGCTCGAAACGGCAGCGGTGTCGTGGGATGATCGCGCTATGAGCAAGATGTTGAGGCGATGGGGTCTGTTGTTGCTGCTGTGGGTGCCAATGGCCCAGGGCGAACCGCACACGATCCAGATCATCGAACTTCAGCACCGACCGGCCGCCGAGCTGCTGCCACGGATCCAGCCCCTGCTCGATACGGATGATGCGGCGTCCGGCGCGGGTTTCCAGCTGATTCTTCAGGGGCCGCGCGCGCGCTTGGATCCGCTGCGCGAGGTGGTGCGAAGTCTGGATACCGCGCCGTTGAATCTCCGGATCCAGGTGCATCGGGGCCCCCTTGCGAATCGGACCGAACGCCACTTCGAGGATGCCGGCGCTGGGTTCGAGCCGTTCCTCCGCGGTCATCGCACCGAAGGGCATCGTGGCACCAAGGCGATCCGGGTGCTCGAGGGTCGGCACGCCTTCATTCACAGTGGGGAATCGATCCCGCAAGCGCACCAGCGTGTGCTGGTGGGGCCCGGAGCGATCGTCATTTCTTCCGAGGTGCGGTATCGGGATCTGGGGGATGGCCTGCTGGTTCGTCCCTGGATCACGCCCGATGGCCGCGTGCGCCTGGAGATCCAGCAGGTGCATCAGCGCGAGGACCGAAGCCGGGGCGGGGTGATCGACTGGCAGCACGTGGATACGGTCATTACCGGGCGGCCCGGGGACTGGATTCAGATTGCCGGCAGCGACCGGGCGCAGATGGCGTTCGATCGCGGTGTCCGGAGCACCCGAGGCCTCCAGGAACACCGCGACGTGGCGATTCACGTCCGCGTGGATCCGGTCGAATGACGCGATTACCCCTGCAGTGCCTTCGCGTCCGTTCGCCGGGGTGTGCGAGGGGTACCGCCGATGCCGCGACTGGGCCGCGGGGGCGGCAGGGGATGCCGCCGGGCCCCGGCACCCTGGCGCTCGTGGTTCTGGCATGGATGCTGGTCATCGCTCCACTGCAGGCGCGGGAGGTGATCGTGCTGGGGGGGTTCCCGGATCGTGCGCTGCTCGCGTGGGACGGTGAACGGCAGGTTCTGCGCGTCGGGGATCCCGCATTGGCCGGGGTTCGGCTGTTGTCCACCGACACCCGCCTGCGCAGCGCCTGGCTGGAGGTCGATGGTGAACGCCAGGCCGTGGGGGTGACGGCCTCGGGGGCGCCCGACAGGCTTGCCCCGGGCGCGCGAGCATCGGCGGGGCGTTCGCAGCCGGTGCCGCTGCGGATTCGACCCGATGCGGACGGCACCTTCAGCACCCGAGGCAGCATCGACGGCCATGCGGTCAGCTTCCAACTGGATCGCTCGGCCGAGTACATTGTCCTGGGCACCGGGGAGGCGCCCCGGCTCGGGATCGATACCGCGGCCGGTCGGTTGACGCCGGTCCAGACCGACTCCGGTCGATCCCTGGGCTATCGGGTCCGGTTGGACCGGGTGCGTGTCGGCGGCATCGAACTTCGGGACGTCGAGGCCATGGTGCTGCTGCAGGATGCGCCGCGAATCCCGCTGCTGGGCCGAAGTTTCCTGAATCGTATCGCCGTTCGTGAGGACGGGGCTGCGCTGGTGCTCGCGCCCACGTTCTGACCGAGCAAAGGGCCGCTCAGCGCTCGGGGTCCAGCAGCTGATGGATCGCAGCGAATGGCCGGGCCCAGGGTTGTCGTCGCTGCAGCGCAGGTGGCAGCGCTGCAACGGCGGTCTGCGCTGTTTGTGCCGTGGGGTAGGGGCCGAGGATCAGGGTGTACCAGTCGCGCCCGTTTCTTCGGGTCTGGAACCAGGCCACTTCGGCACCCGGGGCGAAATCGGGGTCTTGCGCGAGCCGCCGGGCCTGTGCCTGCAACGCGGTTCGGTCGCCGCCGGCCGCGATCTGGAGGGTCCAATGCCCGGGATCCTGGCGCCGGATCCATGCGATCTCCTGCACCGGGCGCGGTCCTGCGACCGGCGCGGATGCGGGTACGGGTGGGCGCACCGGTGGTGTTGGCAAATCCGGTTCGGCGTGGGTGGGCTGCCCCTCGACCGGGTCGGGCTCGGCGGGGGTGGACTCGGTGGTGGAGTCGGCCCGAAGGCCGGGTACGGACGGCGCATCGGAGGGGTGCCCGGGTTCGATGGGCGTTTCGATGCGCGTGGGTTCGATGCGCGTGGGTTCGATGCGGGTGGGTTCGACGGGCGTGGGTTCAGGGGTTAAAGGCGCCGGATTCGGTGACGGCGTGGTCGTGCCCGCCGAGGGCCTCGCCGGTGCGCCGAGGGTGGATTCGGGAATCGCCTCGGGTGCCGGGAGTCGGAGCGCTTCCGGCGCATCGTCGTTGGGCGGGGCCAACAGGGTGATGAGGACGAGGATGACCAGTCCCATCAATACGCCCACCAGCACCAGCCGGAGGGCGCCGGGATCCTGGAGTAGTCGGGTGATCCCGGAGGCTCCCTGGTTGGTGGTGCCGGGTTGGCCCGGGGCCACGTGGCCGCTTTTTGGCACCTGCGCCGGTGGCGTCATGGCGGTGGGCGGTAGTGGGTTTTCCGTTGCAGACCGAGGGTCCGATCGGGGCGGCGCGTGCGAAGACAGCGGGGCGGCGGATCGGGGTGCGCCGGGGGCCGGGAGTTGCGCCTTCGCCGGCAGGTCTGGGGAGGGCTTCGGCGCGTGGGGTCCCTGCAGGTGACGGTTGGCGGCAATGTTGATGGCGTGGGGAAGGCCGCCGCTTTGCTGATGAATCGCGTGCGCGATGTCGCCGGAAAGCCGGTCCGGTTCGCGGGCACCGGCAGCGAGCAGGCGATGGCGCAGGTAGGCCTCGGTCTGCTCCCAGGTGAAGGCCCGAAGCACCACCTCGACGACCGGTTCCAGCGCGCTATCGGCATCGGCGTTGGCCTCGACGCGCTGGGCGAGGCCGGGAGCACCAGCGAGCAGCAGCTTGAGGCCGCGTGGGCAACGCCGCCGCACGGTCTGGCGCAGTCGTAACAGTTCTCCGAGCGCGGCCGGCGTCAGATGATGGGCATCGTCGATCACCACGATCGGCTGGTGGCCCTCGCGGCACATTGCACAGAGCCAATCGCCGAGGGGTGTGTCCGGCTCCACCGGTGCCACGGTGTTCCAGTGTTGGCGCAGGGTGTGTTCGATGGCAGCGAAGGGGGTGTCCGGGCGGGCCTTGAAGGCGCAGAAGCTCCCGAACTTCGCCCCTTGGAGCAGAAGGCACCGCAACTGGGTGCTCTTGCCGACGCCGGATTCGCCGGTCAGCACCAGGAGCGTGTCGTCGCTCTGAAGCCGCTTCAGGAGGATCGTCACCGGCATGTCGACGGCCGGATCGCCATAGAGGAAATCGTCCTCCAGGACGGCGTCGAAGGGTTGACGGTCGAGGCCTTGGGGGCGCAGACGCGCGCGCCTCAGAAGAGGCGCGCTCGGGTGCTTGGGATCATCGGACATCGGCACTTTGGGGCGGCGACGGCAGCTCCGGACGGACGCGAGCACACGGCTCAGGGGGTGATATGAACATAGCCCTTGCCGACCAAATCCACGATCCGCACCGCACCCGAGGCCACACTGGTGGCCTCGGGAACCAGAGACATCCGCTGGCCGTCACGCTGCTCCGTGCTGTCGACGGTGATCTGGCAGTAGGTGAACCGCACGCCCTTCTCCTTGGCGAGTTCCGTGATGCGTTCGGCAAACCGGGTCGGCTCCCGAAGCAGGGTCAGACCGGGTCCGAAGGCGACGATCTCCACTTCGACTGCGCCGGCGCCATAATGATTGACCAGATTGTTGGCGACGCTGAGGACCATGGTCTGGCGAATCGGGTCATGGTCACTGATCTGCAGGGCGATCTTCGGGATGGTGGACCTATCGGGCGGTTCGGCCCCGGCCTGCGGCAGGGCGAATAGCAGCAGGATCACGAGACAGAACAGGGTGGCGGGATTACGCATGGTGGTCCTCCATCGGTGTGGCGACCATATTCCCGAGGCGATTGATCATGGTCACCAAACGCATGTGCTGGTCGTCAATCTCCTTTAGCCTGGTTACGTAGTATTGATTCCAACAAAATGCATCCATCCTGATACCTTTATTAGCGATTTGCCCACGCCCAGTACGATTTCAGAGCGGGGAAAAGGAACTCGCACGGGGTGGGGCAGTATAGACGAATGCTAGTAGATCGGGATGACCGCATAGCCTCGGGCCTGGTAGCCGATCAGTGAGACAAAGGTGTTGCCGACCGGGTCGATTCCGTCCAGCAGGGTGTTGTTGTCGACCTGGAACAAACGGGTGGCAACGCTGCAGCCTTCCATCCGCACGCCAAACATCTGCAGGTCCGCGATGTGGTCGGCGATCTGGTTCAGGGCGTCGGAATCGGTGTGATCAAAGCGTTCCCGATCTGTCGATACCAGCGTCACTGCCGGTCCGCGGAAGGCGAGGATGATGTCGGGTTCGACACCTTGTCTGATCAGATCGTCATGAGTCTCCCGGATGACCGCGAGGTACAGGTTCAACGCACTTGCGCTGGAGTTGTTGATATCGAACACCACCTTTCCGTGTTCGACGCCTTCGAGGGCTGCCGCGTCATTGGGCGCGTCGGCCAGGGCGGTGAAGGGCAAGAATGTCATTCCGAGCAGCAGTAACAGTGGGATTCTCAGATTAATCATGGTGTAGACCTTTGGTGGGATTCGGGGCTGTTCAGGTTTTCCCCAGATCCTTCATGAGGATCGGCGGGGAGGGCGTCACAGTCCAGGAAATAGCGTGTATTCAATGTGTTGAAATTTTTCCAAATCAAGGGGAGTCTATCCTCGGGGACACGCTAGAGCTTTTCCGATCGCGGTGCAACGGCTCTGCGCGTGCTGATCATCCAGGCCGCTGACCGACCCAACCCGAGCGGTTGCGCGTCTTGCTGAAATTGCGGGTCAGATCCCCGATCATGCAAGGCTGCGTAACCTCAGAGGCACGGACCGGGCCCGCGACCATGATTTCTTGCAACCGATGCTGAGCACCTGTAACGCGCTGGATCGCAGAGGGCGTCGGCGGTGCCAGCTCGCTGCTGTCGTGCTGGTCGCCCTGATGGTCATTCTGCCACTTTCGACTCCGGGGTCCGAGGATCCGCTGATGCCCCCTTTTTTGATCGATGGCATCCAGCCCGATGATGGCCTGTCCGATCGCGGTACACGCTGGGAGGGCGTCATCGATCCGACTCTGGGGGGGCGCTCCGACCGGCAGTTCGGCTACCGCCACGGCGGCGACGATTCCGCTCGGTTCGGTCGCGGCCAGGTCCGGGTCGGGAACCGCGGTGGCTTCAGCCAGCCGGAGGCCGCCACCGAATGCGTGGTGCTGCTGCATGGCCTGGGGCGTTCGCACATCTCGCTGGTGTTGATGGAGGAGCTGCTCGAGGTGGCGGGATACCGCGTGGTCAATATGGACTACCCCTCCACCGCGGAGGACCTCGAGGGCCTGTTGGGCTACGTGAGCGATGCGGTCGAGGTCTGTGAGGGGGCGCAGGTCCACTTTGTCACGCACTCGCTCGGCGGGATCCTGGTTCGTGCATGGCTGGCGGTGAAGCGACCGGAGCGCCTGGGTCGGGTGGTGATGCTCGCGCCGCCGAACCAGGGGGCTGAGATCGCGGATGTCTTCGGGCATCTCACGTTGTTCCGCTACTTCACGGGTCCTGTTGGATCGGAACTCGGTACGGGCTCGGATGGGTTTGCGCAGCGCCTGCCCCCCGTGGACTGGGAACTGGGCGTGATCGCGGGTGATCGGTCTGTGAATCCGCTGTTCTCGGGTTTGATCG
Organism: Thioalkalivibrio sp.; assembly: GCA_003555285.1. The sequence goes on along the minus strand of PWGH01000198.1, from coordinate 4,987 downwards.
ACGGTCCGGACGACGGCACGATCTCGGTGAAAAGCACGCGGGTGGACGGGATGACCGACCATATCGTGCTGCCGGTCACCCACACCCTGTTGATGTACAACCCGCTGGTGATCGCACAGGTCGTGGAGTTTCTGCAGACGGGGCACTTCGATCACGATCTGACCTACGGCGAGATGCTACGCAGGTTGATCGGACGCTGAGGCTTGCTTGCCGGGGATGCGGACGTTCTACAGCCACCCGAAAACGTGTTGATGCTGCCGATTCTCGGCATTTGATCACAGGTCTTCAGGCCGCAGGCTTCCAAGATGCCGAAACCCTTCGGGCCCCAGCGGCTGAAACACCGCAATCCCGCCCTCGTCGATGAACACGTTCGCGGCCACGCGCAGGTTCAGGTTGTGCCCCACGATCACCGTGTTCACGGATGGGTCTTCCGGCGGCTTGGCCAGCATCTCGCGCAGTGCGTAAACGAGCCGGTTGCGGCGTGCCGGGTCGGACGTGGCGGGGAGGTTGAACAGGTCGGGCATCCGCTGGTAGCGGCGGAAGGCCAGCACGGCGGTGTCGCGGTTGCGGCAGAAGTCGCTGGTCAGCACGTCCCCAACGGGGATCCCGAGGCGTTCGAAGGCCTCCCCGACCTGACGTGCCTCGCCTTGCCCCTCGGCACTGAGGTTGCGTTGCGTGGCGCAGCGGTCCATGTCGGACAGGTCGCTATCGCGTTTCTGCCAGTCGGTCTTGGCGTGACGCCAGTAGATCACCAGCCCGCCGCCGCGCAGCTGGTCGATCAGAGGGCCTGTACTGTCCGCGACCAGCGGTGTGGGTGCCAGCAGGAAAACGGCGAACAATGCGGCGATGAAGTGCGCGGGCATGGGGAGTCTCCTTGTTCAGGGTGGTGTCGATCCGGCTCGGACCATGCCGGCGGTCGGAAATTTCAAAGGGATGACGGCACCGGCCACGCTACGCCGCCAGATCGATGCCGTGGACCACCCAGGTCCAGCTATCGGTGGAAGACAAGGTGGCCGGCGTCTCGGCCACGTGTTCGGATTTCTTCGGCGCCCTGCCCTGTGGCCCCGACGGCAGGAGTCGTCAATGCGCTCCGCTGTCTGGCGGATGGGCGTACGCCGTCGGGTCGGCCACGTTGGCGGCAGCGAAGGCCGCCTGGCGGGCCTCGCATTGCGGGCAACGACGCGATCGCCGGCCCAGAACGGGTGACGTTCACGTTGGCGTGATGTCCACGGTGAGGCCAAAATCGGGTTTCGCTTATGATGCTCTGGGTGGCCATTTGGAGGAGGGGCGTTCGATGACCTTACGTACACGTTTCATGGTGGGCGAACTCGTGCGCCACACGAAGTTCGAATATCGCGGGGTGATCGTCGCAGTGGATCCGGTCTTTGCCGGGTCCGAGGAATGGTACCAAGCCGTGGCTCGCAGTCGCCCGCCAAAGGATCAGCCGTGGTACCACGTGCTGGTGGATGGCCAGGCGCACAGCACGTATGTGGCCGAGCGCCACCTCGAGGCCGACATGAGCGGTGGGCAGATCGAACATCCCGACCTTGGTCGATTCTTCGACCGCTTCATCAATGGCCGTTACGTCCGCGGCACCAGTTCCAGAACCCACTGAATCGTTAGCGGGTCCAGTCGTTGCCCGTGGCGCCCGAAGGCCGACGCGCGTGCCTTGCGCGTCTGATGGCATGCGTATGCTCGGGACGTTCGCACCGGCCGCGAGGGCGCGTTGACCCATGACTTCTTCGTAAACCTGACCGATAGGCCTAGGGTCGGAAGCGGCTGGCGACAACCTCCACGCCGCCGCGTCGCCACGCCGTCATGCCTTGGCGGACTACCGCAACCGGCCCGTAACCTCGTTTTTGAAGCAGCCGTGCGGCGGTACGTGAGCGCCGGTTGGTATGACAGACCAGCGCGAGCACGCGCTCCTTGGGCAGTTCGTGCAGACGCGACTCCAGTTCGTCCAGTGGCAGGTTCAATGCGCCGTCGATGAAACCGAGTTCGCCGTGGAATTCCGTCGGACTGCGGACATCGACGACCAGCGGCGGGTTGTCGCCAGCCAGTTGCGCGGCGAGTTGGTGTGCGGTGACCCAGGACGCCGACCCGCGCATGCGCTTGACCAGCCTCGGAAGGAAGGCCACCGCGGCGAGCAGGGCGAGCGCGATCAGGCCGGTCTGGATTGCGGCCTCTCCACCGGCGATTGCCTGGCGCCCGGCGTAACCGACGTAGGTGTAGGCAAACGCCCCGGGCGCCATGAAGACGAAGGTCGCCCCGATGTAGGCCCATAGCCGGATTCGGGTCAGGCCCAACGCGTAGTTCAGCAGGTTGTAGGGAAACAGCGGGACGAGGCGTACGAAGGCGACGAAGCGCCAGCCTTCAGCCTCGACCCCCGTAACCAGTTCCTTCAGCCGTCCGCCGAGTCGGCGCGCGACCCAGCCGGAGCCCAGGTGGCGCGCGACCAGGAAGACGGCCATGGCACCCAACGTCGCGCCGAGCAGATTGATCAGCGTGCCCCAGACCGGCCCGAACAGCGCGCCACCAGCGAGTGTCATCACCATACCGGGCAGAAACAGCACCGCGGCTAGCGCGTATACGATCACGAAAACCAGCGGCGCGGTGATGCCAAAGCCGGCGATCCAGGCCTCCAGTGCAGCGGGATCCAGCTGGTCGCGGAAAGCGATTGCCGCTACGATCGCGGCCAGAAGCGCCGAGGCCAGCGCGATCCGGAACCAGGCCCAGGCTTTCATCGTGCGGCCTCGGGCTTCGTGCCGGAATTCACGCGCGGCCAGTTCGCGGCCTCGCCCTGTGGCCGGCGGTTGATCGGGTAGCTGTCGGCGGGACCGACCCAGGGCTGCACCAGCATTCGGTCCAGCCGTTCCCACGACCGCTCGCGGAACAGGTTGATGCCGATGGTCATGCCTTCGTGGCCGTCCCGCGGCTGGGCGCGGTAGGTGCCGAGCAGCCGGTCCCAAAGTGACAGATTGAAGCCGAAGTTGGAGTTGGTCTCCTGCGGATACCAGGAATGGTGCACGCGGTGGAAGTCCGGAGTCACGATGAACCACCGCAGCATCCGGTCGATTCCGGTGGGCATCCGGACGTTCGAGTGGTTGAACAGCGCCAGCGAGCTCAGAATGATCTCGAAGATCAACACCGCGATTGCCGGGGCCCCAATCATCACGATCACGCCGGCCTTGATCCCAAAGGACAGCAGGATCTGGATCGGATGAAAACGCAGGCCGGTGGTCAGGTCGAAATCCAGATCGGCGTGATGCATGCGGTGCAGCCGCCAGAGTGCCGGCACCGCGTGAAACATCACATGCTGTGCCCAGATGGCGAAATCAAGGATCACCAGGGCGATCAGCACCGTGAGCCAGAAGGGCAGGTCGAGCACCTGCAGCAGGCCCCAGCCCTGGGCTTCGACGAACAATGCGAGGCCGACCGCGCCCGCCGGGAAGATCAACCGGGTCAGGACCGTGTTGGTGATCACGAGGCCCCAGTTGTTGGTCCAGCGATAGGCCTTGCCGATGGTCGGCTCGGAGAGTGCGAAGCGAACGGGTTCATGGGGCTGCTTCTGGATCATTGGCTGGCCGTCAAGGTTTGCGGGCGACGAGTTGCACTACGGCGCTGCGGCCGTTATGCAGGCTTCCCTCGTGCACCTCGCGTTCGAACTCCCGGGCCTGCTCGAAGTGGAGTCCGTCGAGTTCCTCGCGCAGTTCCGCCAGCGTCATCGCCAGCGCCGCGTCGGGCGGACCGCCCGTTCCCAGGGCAAGCTGTGCCGGTGTGTAGGCCTCGACCACGAAGTGCCCGCCCGGGCGCAGCCCAGCGACCCCCTCCCGGTGCAGCGCCCGCCGGACCGGTGCCGGCAGGTGACAGAAGACGGAGACGATCAGGTCCCAGGCCCCTGGATCGATTCGGTAGCCGTCTAGGTTGGCCACCTCGGTAACGATGTGTACCCCGCGCTCCCGCGCGAGGCGTTCGGCCTTGGCCAGCCCCACCACGGAGGCGTCGACCGCGTGAACCTCGTACCCCCGTCCGGCCAGGAAAACCGCATTGCGACCCTCGCCCTCGGCCAGGCAGAGGGCCCGCCCACCGCCGTTGAGTTCGCGGATGGTTGCCGCGAGGAACTCGTTCGGCTCGGTCCCGTAGACGTATTCCGCAGTCGCATAGCGCTCGTCCCAGATCATGAAATACCCCCGCCGGATGCCTTGTCGCTAGGACAATATCGTACCAATCCGGCTCTGCGAACCAGACCGTGCCCTCATCTTGGAGCACCTGGAACATGCGAGGTAACGCGCGAGTCGGACGCTCCCTCGCGACGCGGCTGGCTCTGCCCGAAGATCAAGGCGGCCTCAGCGGCACCGCCGGCAGTTCTACCGAGGGGCCGGTCTGCTGCACGCGCCTTGATGATTCGCGTGATTCCCGACGCGGCGGTGCGCGGGTCGCAGTGTTCAGGGTACCGGGCGTCGGGGGAATTCCGGCGCCGCGGCTTCCGGTTTGGATTATCCTGCCGGTACGGCTGAAAGCGAGACTGGCCGTGCGGCCTGTCTTGAGCCTGATTTACGAGGACACCTATCGGTTTCCGACCCAGGAGGCGAGGTGGACGCCATCTTCTTCAGCGGCTGGGATGTGTTGGTACGGACCCTGGTGGTGGGGGTGCTGGCCTACGTCGCGGTGGTGGTCTTCCTGCGGGTGTCGGGGCGTCGGACACTGTCGAAGATGAACGCCTTCGACTTGGTGGTCACCGTCGCGCTAGGCTCCACGTTGGCCACCGTGCTGCTGGATCGGAGCGTGAGCCTGGCCGAGGGGGCGCTGGCGCTGGGGCTGTTGATCGCAATGCAGTTTGCCGTGACCTGGACCAGCGTCCGGGTGGCGTGGGTGCGCCGTGTGGTCACCGGCGAACCGGCGCTGTTGCTGTACGAAGGGGTGGCCCTCCCGGCGGCGCTGCGCCGCGCCCGCGTCACCGACGACGAACTCTGTTCGGCGGTGCGCG
>PWGH01000129.1 GCA_003555285.1 Thioalkalivibrio sp. | reverse complement strand
GCCGGTAGCCGACGCCGAGCGCGGTGAAGTAGCCGATGAAGAAGGGTGCGCAGGCATAGAGGTTCAGCACCCGCGGCAGGCCGATGCGCACGGTCTTGCGGCGCTCCATCGCCGACCGGCGGGCCCGCGCCGCACGCCCGCCAAAGGCGAGAGTCCGGTGTACCCGCGGCAACGGGTCCGCGATCGACTGGACCTTCGGCTTCTTGAACACGGCCTTGGCGGCGATCTCCAGGAAGTTCGGGTTGCGTTTCACCACGGCGTCCAGATCGGTCTTGATCCGACGCATCGCATCGAGTTCATCGACACTGCCCTTGTCGCAGGTGGCGATGACCAGGCGCTGATGACCGGGGGCCAGGGGCACCCCGGAGGCCGGCGGCGCGGCGGCCGGCGTATCGGCGTGCGCCGGTTCGAGGGCCTGGATCATCGGTGCATCGCCGCTGCCGGTAAAGATGTCGATGAAGGTGCGCGCGCACAGGTTCTTGCAGAAGTGACAGCGCGTATCCTCGTGCCGAAGGGTGCGGTGTTCGATGTGTCGGGCCGGTTCGATACCGATGAAGTCGGTACGCCTGCCCTGATCGGCCCACAGACGGCGCGCTTCCAGCGCGCAGCCGATGGCCCCGGATTCGCCGCAGTGGCGATGCACGCGGATGTCGCAGGCCTGGCCCATCCGGCGAAAGCGTGCGCGCAGGTAGTCGACCTGGCTCTTCACCGCCGCGAGGTTGTACTGGGTGCCGCCCTGTAGCACGAAGCGATGGCCGAGTTCAACCGGATTGGGGATCTGCGCGACGTAGAGCCAGATGTTTTTCGGCAGGACTGCGGCGAGCCCGGCCAGGATCTCGTTCGGCTGCCAGCCCTTGCGCTGGACGTCGACGATATCGGACTGCAGGAAGACCGCGCAGCCGTGGTTGAACTCCGGCATCGCCTCGGCGCTCAGCGCGCGCTCGGCGTAGTCCGGGAGAGCGACGCCGAAGGCGCTGGCGGTGGCCTGCAGGAAGTACCCGTTGCCGGCCGAGCACTGGGTGTTCAGCCGGAAGTCGCGGACCCGGCCGTCCTTCAGGAACATCAGCTTGATGTCCTGGCCGCCGACATCGACGATCACGTCCGTGCCCGGATAAAAGTGCTCGCAGGCGTGGGCATGGGCGACCGTTTCCACCAGCGCGGTGTCCGCCTTCAGCACGTCGCGGATGATGTCCTTGGCATAGCCGGTGGTGCCGACGCCGAGCACCTCGAGCGTGGCGCCCTGGGCGGTGATCTGACCTTCGAGTTCGTCGAGAATACCGATCGCGTCCTCGATCGGATTGCCCCGGGAGAGCCGATAAGCCTTGGCCACCACCTCGGCCTGTGGACTCAGCAACACGCCCTTGGTCGATGTCGATCCGGCATCGATGCCGATGAACGCCGCCACCCGAGCGCCGGCGGCGAAGCGCTGCGCTTGCCAGGTCGGCTGGCGGTACTCCTTGAGAAAGGCCTGCAGGGCCTCGGGGCTGCCGGCGAGACCCTGAGCGCGTCCCTGGCCTCGGCCGGCGCGCCGGCCCTGGTCGATGTACTGGTCCAGCCGCATCAATCCCTGGTACCGGCCGGCCTGCGTATCGTCCTCGATCTCCCGGCGCCCAAATTCGACCGCCCCCAGCGCGGCAAAATACTGCGCGTGTTCGGGCACGATGATGTAGTCGCCGACCGGGCATGTCGGGTCCGGCAGGGACACGTCGCGTTCGGCCCACAGGGCGCCGATGTGGTGACGCCAGCATTCCTGCATCCCGCGGATGTAGGTGTTGGGGCCGCCGAGCAGCAGCACCGTCGGGCGCAAGGTGTGGCCGCGGGTGAGCACCGAAAGGTTCTGCTGGACGATCGACTCGAACAGCGAGGCCATCAGTTCCTCGACGTTTACGCCCTGTTTCTGCAGGGAATTGATGTCGGTTTCGGCGAAGACGCCGCACTTGCCGGCCACCGGGTGGATCGTGTGGCCGTCGAAGCCCATCTCGCACAGTCGCGCCGGGGCAATGCCGAGCTTTTCATTGATCTTGTCGATCACCGCCCCGGTGCCGCCGGCACACTTGTCGTTCATCGACGGAATCTTCTTCTTGCCGTGATCGCCGAGGTCCTTGAAGATGATGATCTTGGCGTCCTGGCCGCCCAGTTCGACCACGCTCTGCACCTCGGGATGCAACCGCTCCACCGCGAGCGAGACCGCATGCACCTCCTGCACGAAGCGCGCGCCGAGGTGGCCCACCAGGGCACTGCTCCCGGAGCCGGTCACGAAGATCCGAAAGGCCTCGCGCGGGACCCCGGCGAAGGCCGCCTCGATCCGGCCGAGGAAGGCCCGCACCATTTCCGCCTGCCGGGTCTCGTGGCGGCGATAATCGCGCCAGACACAGGCGTCGCGTACAGGATCGACCACCACGGCCTTGACCGTGGTCGAGCCGACGTCCAGGCCGATGATCAGCCCCTGCGGATAGGCGCGGGTGCGTTCGCCCGAGCGGCTGGACTCCGGCGTCAGGCCATCCGCGATCAGGGAACCGGCCGCGCGTTCGGCCGGGACCGTCGCGCCGGGCGTGCTCGCGTTCGGCGGGGCCATCAGGGTCGCTCCGCCGGTGCATCCGGCCGGCGCTGCCGCCGCGTGGCCCAGACCGGATCGCGATCCATCCGGGTGGCGACGTGGTGCAGGAACTGGGCGCTGCGCCCGACCACACCCGGTGGGTGCGGCAGTGGATACAAAGGGTTACGCAGTTCCGTGTGCGCGGCGACATAGGCGTGCACGTCCGCCAGCGCATAGCCGCCCTGTTCGAGCACGCGCTGGAACTCCCGCCGGCTTTGGGTCTTGGCCTCACCGAGGGCCATCTGCACCCGGGAGTAGGCGTTGATCTCGCCGTCGCCCGCGGTCTCGACCGGCAGGAAGTTCATCGCCGGATAATGGGCAAGCACCGCCGCCTGCGCGCCGTCCGACTGGGTCGAAGGCATGCAGCCGAAGGGCTTCAGCGCCAGGGTCATGTGGGCATGCCCCTCGCGGTAGGCGTGGATGTTCTTCGCCACCTCGAGGTAGCCCTCGCCGCCGGTGATTCGGGCGTGGTAGTAGGGGTGGCCGAGGCGTTGCAGTTCGAACTGATCGACCAGGGGTTTTCCCGCGCCACCAAGCGCCGTGCGCATGCGCTCGTATTCCCGGTGCATCAAGCGGCCGCCCACGCGCAAGAACCCATCCAGCAGCCCATAGCGCAGCCAGGCCCGAGCCCACGGCAGCGGTCGGAAATGCTCCACGGTCGCGGTGTCCACCGCAATCAGGCGCTGGTCTTCCAGGTACCAGTGCAGGTTGTGGCGCATGTAATCCGCCCAGGCGGCGACCGGCTCCAGAACCACCTCGGCACCCTCGTCTTCCAGGAAGCGGAACATGTTGAAGTTGCCGTCGCCTTCGGTGGTCTGGGCCCAGAATTCGCCGGTGATCTTCACCAGCGGCTTGGGCCGCGTGTACTCGACCTCGAGTTCGGTCTCGATCCGGCGCCGGCAGCGGGCGAGCATGCCGACATAATCGGGCTCGCGAAACTGCGCCAGGATCTGCGCCAGATCCTCGGGGTGTTTCAGCGGCGTCAGCCGCCAGAGCAGGCGAAGAAACCCGCCGGGCCGGATTGCGTAGACCTTCTGGCGCAGAGTCTGCTCACAGTCGGTCAGGCAGGTCTCCAGGACCCGTGCGACGGCCTCCGGGTCGGTGGCGTAGGGCCGGATCTGGTAGAAGGCCGCATTCAGCACATCGCCGGCGAAGATCACGTTCAGGATCGTCCGGTACAGTTGTACGTCCATCTCCAGACCGTCGCCGGCGCCACGGGCGTCGTGTCCGTCGCCGCCGGCCTTCTTGTCGAAGGCGACGACCCGAAAGCCCTCGAAGCCTGCCTTGCGCAGCGCCAGCCGGTATTCGGCCTCGTACATCCCGAAGCGGCAGGGTCCGCAGGAGCCGGGCGTCACGTAGACGTAGTCCGAGAGGATCCGTTCGGTGGGGATGCCGCGCTCGTCGCGCAGCCGGGTGAGGTAATTGATCAGGGCCCCGGCGACGAAGAACACCGGGTTGCACTGGCCGGCGTTGCAGTTCTCGCGGCCGATCTGGAAGTCGTTCCGAGTCGGCAGCGGCAGGCGTTCGGCCCGATAGCCGAGTCCCTGGAGCGCGGCCTCCAGCAGTCGGTCGTGGGCGTTGCTGAGGCCGCCGAACACCAGCGTCACGCGTTCGCGTTCGGCGCGGGTGAACGGGCGCTCGATTGGACGCTTGTAGGGGCCGAGCCGGGCGGGCGGCGCCACCGGGGTGCCCGGCGCCTGCGGATTCACGGCCCGCATGGTCGAGGCCCGCGGAACCTGGGCCCACGGAACCTGGGCCCACGGAAACCAGGCCCGCAGCATGAGGGCCGGGGCGGGACCGCGGGTTGTCGTTGCAGACCAAGGGACGGGTGTATACACGTCGTAAAGCCCCCCAAATCGATGTGGTGCTTCCAGCGTGCGTGCAGGGTCGATGCGATTTGGAGCGCAAAGGCCCCGGCGGGTTCCGGCGATGTCGGACCCCGGGTTCTTTCAGCCTGCGCCCGGGTTCGGTTCAGAATGAGAACCAGTCGACTTGGACGCTACCAAAAAAGCCGCCCGCCTACAAATGCGTGGCGAGCGTGGCGGTGCGTCGGGTCCAGCCGTTGGTGCAGGGATCGGGGTGGCACCCCTGCGGTACCGGGCGCGGCGGCCCGCGCGAGGCTACAGCCTCAGGCGACGCTGGTTGCGCACCTGCTGCTCGTATTCGGCGACCGGCACGGGCGGGCTGAACAGGTAGCCCTGCAATTGGTCGCAACCCAGATCGCGCAGGAATTTCATCTGTTCGCGGGTCTCCACGCCCTCCGCGACGATTTCGTGACGCAGTTGTTGCCCCATGGTCACGATGGCCTGAGCGATCGCGCAGTCGTTGAGTTCCAGGGGAATGCCGGTCACGAAGGAGCGGTCGATCTTCAGCGTCGTGATCGGGAAGCGTTTCAGGTAGGCGAGGCTCGAATAGCCGGTACCGAAGTCATCGAGCGCGATCCCCAGGCCCATGGCCACCAGTTCGTTCATGATCGGGATCACCTGATCCGCGCCACGGACCACCAGGGTCTCGGTGATTTCGAGCTTCAGGTGGCTGGGCAGAACCCCGTGGTGGGACAGGATCGCATCGATCTTCCGAGGCAGGTGTTGGTCGAATTGTCGGGCCGAGAGGTTGATCGCCAGGGGCGGCATCGTCAGCCCCTGGTCCGCCCAGCTGCGGATCTGACGGCAGGCCTCGTTCAGCACCCACTCGCCGAGGTCCAGGATCAGGCTGGTCTCCTCGGCCACCGAGATGAACTCGCTGGGCGAGGTCAGGCCGCGGCTTGGGTGCTGCCAACGGATCAGGGCCTCGGACCCGACAATATGGCCGCTGCGCAGACTGACCTTGGGTTGATGATGAAACAGCAACTCGCCCTGAATCAGTGCGCGCCGCAATTCGCTCTCGATCCGAAAGCGTTCGGTCGCGCGTTGGTTCATGTCGTCACTGAAAAAGAGCGGCAGGGACTCGCCCTGTTTCCGGGCGCGGTGACTGGCCAATTCGGCCTTGCGCAGCAGGTCCTCGGTGGTTGCCCCGTTGTCCGGGTACAGCGCGATGCCGATGGTGGCCGGGCACAGGATCTCGTGTCCGCCCACCGCCACCACTTCGTGTACGGCGACCAGCAGTTTCTGGGCCACCAGCCCGGCATGCTCCTGCTTGGGAATCGGTAGCAGCCCGACCAGCAACTTGTCGTGACCGATGCGCCCGAGCAGATCCTGTTCGCGCAGGGCTTCGCGCAGCCGGCTGCCGATCTCGGCCAGGAAGGCGTCGCCGATCGGATGCCCCAGGGTGTCGTAGATCCATCCCAGGCGCTGCAGCTGAATGACCAGCAATGCACCCTGCGCCTGGTTGCGGCGGGCGAAGCTCAGCGACTGCTCGAGCAGTTGTGTCAGCAGCAGGCGATTGGGCAGTGCGGTCACGCTGTCGAAGTTGACCAGTTGATGCAATCGGGCCTCGGTCTCTCGGTAGTGACCGGCATCCGAGAACAGCGAAAAGACGTGCGTGAGCACGCCGTGTTCATTGTGGATGGGGCTGATGGACACGGACTGCGGAAACAACTCGCCGTTCTTGCGTCGGCCGATGATCTCGCCGAACCACATTACCGAGGCCCGCATCGCGGCTCGGATCTGGGTGCGCAGTTGCGCATCGTTCGGGCCCGAGCGCAGCAGGTCGGGGGTCTGGCCCTGTGCCTCTTGGGTACTGTAGCCGGTGATCCGGGTAAACGCCCGGTTGACCATCACGATCCGTTCCCGGGCATCGGTGACCAGCACGGCCTGATTGCTGTCTTCGATGATGCGCACGTACAGGCGCATCTTTTCGTCCGGCGACAACTCCAGGTGGGTCGGCGCATAGGCGGCCCGGAGGCCGATGGCGGCCCCGCTGGTGTCGCGGATCCGGTGCAGCGACAGATCGGTCACCACGACATCGCCGGATTTGTTCAAGCGGTGCACCTCGAAGGTGACGCTGTCGGTGTCCGGTGGCAGGGTCGTCAATGCACCGAAGTCGGGGCCTTCGTGAATGGGTGCACACAGAAAGAGCAGGTGCTGGCCGAGCGCCTCCTGCGCGCTATAGCCGAACAACGCTGAAGCCGCCTCGTTCCAGTCAGTGATGTACCCCGCGAGGTCCAAGGTCACGGCGGTGGACCGCACCGCGCCTGGTTGGTCCTCAGCCACTGGAATGCCCGGCCCTGTGGGTGATATCGAGCATCCAGTTGCAGGCCTCGATCAGCACCTCGCTGACCATCGCGGGCGGCAGGTCCCAGTTCTGCAGCGCCGAGGTCACGGTGCCGGCGTCGGCCTGTTCCACCGCCATCCAGGTCTGCAGTAGCAGTCCCAGTGGGCCCTCGTTCCGCAAGAGGGCGGCCGTCATTTCGTCACTGAGCTTTAGCGGGCGCAGCACGTCCTCGAGCTCCAGGCCGAAGAGAATGCCGAGCATCGAGAACATTCCGGCCATGAAGGCCTGATCCTGATCCGCCTTGGTCAGGCCGATCCGATGCGCCAGCAATTCCGTCCCTCGTGCTCGGAGGGTTACATGCGCCAGCAGCATCCCGCTGCGTTGATCATCGGATTGCGTGGCAAACAGCATCAGGTTCAGCCACCGCTTCAGCGGTTCACGTCCCAGCAGCAGAATCGCCTGGGGAAAGCTGGTGATCGGCCGGGACCGACCAAAGACTGGCGAATTCACGATGCGCAGCAGGTGATAGGCGAGGGTGGCATTCTGTCGAAAGACCGCCTCGAGTTCGCAGGTCTCTGCGTCGGCGGCGACCAGTTGCACCAATTGGAGCACCAGTGCCCGCGACGCTGCCTGGGAGGCCGAAGGCCGCGGCGGCGGCTGTAGATACCACGGGCCGGCAACCCAGAGGGCCTGGTCAGGCTTGGGATGGCTGGGGCCGTCAGTGCACTGCGTCACCGCCGTGGCGGCCACCGTGGCGCCGCCGCTCTGTTGCAGGCACTCGCGTAGGCCCTCCGGCCATGCCTCCACCGCGGTCTCCGCCCACAGGCACGGTATCGCCTGGGCCAGGCGGACAAAGCCCGGACTTTCCAGCCAGAAGGTCAGGCCCGCCGCCGTTCCGGGGCCCTGTGTCCAATGCAAGGCGGCCAGCGATCCTTTGTGATCGGCCAGCAGTTCGACAAAGACCAACGACCTGGGGGTAGGCGGGTATCCTGACAAGGCAGCTCTCCGAGCGTCTGCTTGGCAGTATCCGGACGCCCCACCTTTCCGTCAAGGCAGGGCGCCGGTTTTACATCAACGGCTTGTGCAGTTTAACCGCCTTTTTCACACACCGCGTTCAGGCGCCATCGTGTTCAGGCAGAGGTATAGACACCGCGGCGTGGTGACTCCAGCCGGCCTTGCCGCTTCAGATAGGCCAAGGTCTGACTGATGTTCTTGGTATTGATACCCGTGGCTTCGGCCTGTTCCCGGATTTCCGTTACCGTCATCTCCGGTTGTGTGGCCACGATATCGCAGAGCCGCTGGCTGATGCTGCTGCCGCCGCTGGCGCCGCGCCGTTTTTTTCCGATTGCCCGTTGCTTGGGTGCCGTTCCCGTCAGGCCTTGAATTTCCCGATCAAGTTCAGCCAGTTCCTTCCGGTGACGCGCTTCCATCTCCTTGCGGCGCGCCTTGAGTTCATTGCGCTTGCCCTTGGCGTCCTCTTCGCGGCGTGCGGCTTCTTGCTGCTCGCGGGCGCGGGCGAGTGCATAGAGTTCTTCTACGCTCATGTCGGCGATGCTTCGATGTTCTTCGTTCACCAATGGTCCTCGTTAGTGTTGGGTCCAATCGACATCCAGAGCGATTGGTTGTGCGCAATGTAAAGGAAAGTAACGCAATAAACAATTTCCCGACCCGGCCAGTGTGCTGAATATGGCGCCTTCGTATCGGGAATGATCATGCCGCGCCACGTATTCATTCACGTGTTCCCGGCAAACGCAGTGTGTCGATCCAGCGGTTGGACTGTTTATTCGCCACTGCGTTTCGTTAGTGATGGAAAAGGTTTTATGAATCGTGGGTTCGAACCCGTTTCCGGCGCCCGCTCCCATTGGACCAATCAGGAGCCTGGGGTGTCGATGCTGGGCGGGTCACGGCTTGGGTCGGGCGGCCAGGCCCGCAGCAGCAGATTGCGTGGCGTGACCTCGCGCGGGCAGAAGATACCGAGGTCCACGCACAGGCCCGCCTCTTCGAGGATCTGCAGACGGTCGAGGGCCAGCCAAACCTCCAGCGGCCGTCGAAACAGGTGGCGCACCAATTCCAATCGGGCGACCTCGCCCAAACGTTGCCATCCGGTCCGTTCTCGGCGGCGCCAGTCGATCTGGGTCGGTAACTCCAGACCCTTCTCGACCGCAGCCCAGCGGCAGAAATCCTCGAAACGCTCCGGCAGGCGGCCATAGGCAAGACTCGGTACCGGCAGGTAGGCGTCGATTCCGCGCAGGTCGCGCTGCAGTCGGTCGAAGCCGAGCCGCCAGGCGTTCGCCCGATTCCGGTGCAGGCGCACATGGCGTGGGGCGGTGATGCTCTCCTGCACTGCCAGCGCCAGATCGTCTCGATCCAGGTGCAGCGCGTGGGTCTCCGCCAGGGCTTGGCCCCGGCGGGACAACGGCCGATAGTGCACGTCCGTCGTGCGCTGATAACAGCAGGGAGCCAATGTGATCGCGCAGCCGGCTTGAGCCGCCAGCATCAGGAGTTGACGGTGCAGATCCCCGCAGGCGTGCAGGGCGGTGACATGGACATTGCCCTGCAGCCAACGCGTGACCTCCGGCGCCAATACATCCTGCACCTGCAACCGCACCGCCACGCCTTGGCGATCCGCCAGGGCCTGACCTTGCGCACACAGAACCGGTTGCTGCTCCAACGCCGTGACCGGGGTTCGATGCCAGCGCGCCAAGCTGCGCGCCAGATGGCCCTTGCCGGCGCACCAGTCGATCAGGGATTGACCGGGTGCGAGGGTGACCGCGGGTACGAACGCCGAAATCTGCTGCCATTTGCGCCCGCCGATATACGCATTCCAGGCGTGGGGCAGCGGCGCCGGCGAGACCGGGCGTTGCGGAAGGTCCACCAGTTCGCGCAGCGCTGCGACGGGCAGCCAAGCGGCCAGCGGCGAGTCGGTGAAGGGATGCTGCTGCGCCCGTTCACAAGCCGCATCGGACAAGTTCCGTAGCGCGTGCACCGCCTCGGGGAAGCCCGCGGCCCACGGCGGCTCCGGGTGTTGAAAGGGCAGCGGCCGCCACAGGGACTGCCATTGGCCGAGCAGCTCGGTCAGTCGAGTGAAGCGTTCGACGAGAGACAGGGCCATCACACCATGGGCTCGGTTGTAATCGGTTGGCCGGCGACCGGGCGTACGAGAAGGCGGCAACCTCAATTCAGGGGCCGCGTCCGCGCTGGGCTGAGCACGGTCTTCGGGCAAGGGTAATCCTGCGTCGGTGTGGGCACGAAAAAAAGCCCGGTCCCAAAGGACCGGGCGATTTCTTACCCGCCGAAGTTCAGGTGGGCTTATTCGGCCGGAGCGGCCTGGGCAGCCGGGGCCTGGCCGTAGGGGGCGTAGCCGTAACGGGGGGCGCCGTAGCCGTAGGGCTGGTTGTAGCCGTAGCCGTAGCCGTCACCATAGCCGCGACCGGAGCCGTAGGCGTTGCTGCGGCCGCTGGCGGAGAAGTTGAAGTCGCCCATCATGTCGCCCATGCCGAACATGTCGCCCATGCTGCGGCCGTGGCCGTAGCCGGGACCGTAGGCGCCGGGGCCGTAACCGTAACCGGGGGCGTTGTAACCCGGGCCGCCCCACTGGGCACTGGCTTGCATCGGGATGGCGATGGCGCCCAGCAGGGCGGCAGCGGCGATGAGCTTGAGGGAATTGCGCATGATTAACATCCTTATGGTTAGAAGAGTAGGCCCTTGTGCGCGGCCCGATGACGGGCAGGTCCAAGGGTAAAAGGCAAATGAAATTCTGAAGCATCGAATCGGAGGGTGTTGCCTCCTGATCAGTACATTAGAAATCTCTAATATGTGTGCATCTTAGGGGAGCGGAAAAACGATTGCAAGCTCCATTTCGAAAAAAACGAATTCTTTTTCCCGACCGGCGTCTGCCGGAATCGGGCGAGAGGGTTCGCCTGCAGGGGATTCCCTGCGGAGTCTTCGTGATCATCGGATCGTGACCTGCGCCGAGGGGGGGCCGGGAAGCCGTGCCGTTGGCCGTGGCGTCCGGTATCCGGTGCGGGTTGGATTTTCCCTTCGTGCTGCCGTTAAGCTGGCGGCATGACCTATTCGATCATTGCGCGGGACCCGAAGACGGGTGAAATGGGCGTGGCGACCCAATCCCAGGCCTTTGCGGTGGGCAGCAGCGTGTCCTGGGCGCTGCCCGGCGCGGGGGTGATCGCGACGCAGTCGATCGGGGAGCCGATGTACGGCGAACTCGGGCTGGATCTGCTGCGGGGTGGATTGACCGCCTCCGAGGCGCTGGCGGCACTGCGCAGCGTGGATCCCCACCCCGCGCGCCGGCAGGTCGGTATGGTCGATCGAGATGGGGGCATTGCCGTGTACACCGGGGATACCTGTGTCCCGGCGGCGGGCCATCAGGTGGGCTCCGGCTGTGCAGCGCTGGGCAATATGCTGGCCAGTGCGGGCCTGTGGACCGCGATGGTGGACACCTTCGAGGCCTCGCCCGGACGGCTCGGCGATCGCCTGCTCGCGGCCCTGGGCGCTGCCGAGGCCGGGGGTGGCGATGTGCGTGGCAGCCGTTCGGCCGCGCTCTTCGTGGTATGCGCGCAGCGTAGCGGCCGCCCCTGGCAAGACAACGTCGTCGATCTGCGGGTTGACGATCATCCCGATCCGGTCGGGAGATTGACGCGTATGGCCAGCTACAACGCGCGCTACCACGCGGCGGTGGGCGCCTTCGAACTCGCCCTCGACGGCCGAGCGGTCGAGGGTCTCGAACAGATCACGCATGACCGCCTGGACGTGGATCAGGAGCCGGAACTCGCGCTGCTGCACGCCAATGTACTGGCCATGGCCGGCCGGTTGGCCACGGCGGCGGAATTAATGGACGCACTGGCCGCGTCGGCACCGGCCTTCGTCGAGACCGCGCGGCGCTTCGGCGTGGCCGGCCTGGTCGATCCCGCCCTCCTCGAGCAGTTCCTGCCGCCTCTGCGGCCATGATCCGGCAGGCGAGGCCGATTCGATGCCACGCCACACGAGAGCGGGGCCTCTAAACGGACTCGGGCCGCGGCCCCCTGACATCCCGGACCGCAACCCCTGGCAACCCGCGCTGACGGCCGGGAACGGCGCCGGTGTGTTCGCTGGGGTATCCGAAGAACCCGGCCGCGACGTCGGCCGTGCGTGCCGCGGCGGCGGCGGGGACGAACACGTAGAAGCGCCACAATCCGGCGTAGCCGGCCTCGATGGCGCCGATCTCGGCGCAGGCGGCATTGTCCGGGTCGTTGAGCCGGCGCAGCCCGGAGGCAGTTTCCACCCAGGCGCCGGCCTCCTTCATCACGCTCAGCGCCGGGCAGTAGACGATCACCTGTTCCGGTGCCAGACCGAGGGTGGCGGCCAGTTCGGTCTCGGCAGCGGCGCGGGTGCTGCGCGATGCGTGGTACTGGCGCACCAGTTCCGTGCGTTGCTCCAGGGACACGGCCCGTGCCGACAGCACATAGCCACGCTTGAGCAGCTCGCGCCGCCGCAGCCCCCGAGCGAGCCGCGCGGCGGGCGCTGGTGCGGCGTGCTCCAGCCGGTCCAGCAGCGTCCAGTCGTTCAACGTCAACAGATCCGCCTCGACCAGCGCGCCGTGGTCGAGCGCGATCTCGACCGCCTTGGAGATCATCGCGCCGGCCGTGACCTTGGTGTGGTGGTAGTACACCCGCTCGGTCAGGAAGTAGCGCATGCGCAGCAGCTGCACCACCTCGGAACGGGCATCCGGCCGGTCCATGCCGTGCTTGGCCATGCGCAGCGCGAGCCGATCGTCGGCTACCGCGAAATAGCGGAAGACGCGATCGTCGTAGGCGTGGGCGAGACCCGCGAAGTAACTGTCGCGGCGCAGGTAGTCGAGCAGATCGGCGTCCAATGTGCTCGCGATCAGCGCCGGCGCCCAGGGCGGCAGCAAATTGGGCGCGGCGCCGAGCAGTCCGGCCACCGGCGCGCGAATGCCCAGCCGCGTCAGGGCCGCCCCGAGCTCGCCGTCGAGCAGACGCAGCAGTCGCGAGCCCTTGTCGTGGCGCGGGAACAATCGCCGTTCGTCCTCCAGGGTGTGGCCGAAGGGCACATGGGTGATGTCGTGCAACAGGGCGCCGACTCCGATGCAGGCCTTGAGTTCAGCACTGATCACGGTGCCGCTCCGGCGCAGGCCGGCGACCATCCGGTGGGCCACCGCACAGGTGCCGATCGAGTGGTCGAAGCGGGTATGCAGGGCGCCGGGATAGACCTGGCTCGCCGTGCCCAGCTGCTTGATGCCGCGCAGCCGCTGCACCACCGGCAGGTCCAGCACCGCGGCCTCCAGCGGCCCCAGTTCGATGTCGCCATGCACCGGATCGCGGATCAGCATGGCGCAGGGTACCGATGCCGGCGCCATGGCGTCACCGCGCGGGCTGCAGTCGGGAAAAGGCCATTCATTCTTCCTATACTGCTCGCAACCTATACTGCTCGCAACGCCGGTGTCTTCATGTCCGCGCGCAGCGATGGCCCGGGCGCGAGTGCCAAACCCTTGATGGAGGATCATCCCATTTCCAAGATTGCAGAGAAGACCCGGGTGCCCGCGGCCATCCCGGAGGATGAGCGTACGCGTACCGGCATGCAGCCCGAAGCACTCAAGCGGGCCTTCCTCGATAACCTGTTCTACGTGCAGGCGCGTTTTCGCGATGTCGCCGGGTTGCACGACCTGTACATGGCGGCCGCCTACACGGTCCGCGACCGCATGTTGGAACGATGGGCCCGTACCGCCGCGGTTTATCGGGACGAGCGCGTGCGCACCGTGTGCTACTTGTCGGCGGAATACCTGCCCGGCCCGCATTTGGGCAACAACCTGATCAACCTCGGGATCGTCGACAGTGCCCGGCAGGGGGCGATCGATCTGGGGATGGATCTGGCCGAAATCCTCGAGGAGGAGCCGGAGCCCGGGCTCGGCAACGGCGGCCTGGGTCGGCTGGCGGCGTGTTACATGGATTCACTGGCAACGCTGCAGATCCCGGCGATCGGCTACGGCATCCGCTACGAACATGGCATCTTTCAGCAGACGCTCGAGGACGGCTGGCAGGTGGAACTCTCCGACCTCTGGCTGCGCCACGGCAACCCCTGGGAGATTCCGCGCACCCGGCTCTGTTACGTCGTGAACTTCGGGGGCCATACCGAGCGCTACACCGACGATTATGGGTGTCATCAGGTGCGCTGGGTGCCCGGGGTGGAGGTCTGCGGGGTCGCCTACGACACCCCGATCATGGGCTTTGGCGTCGCCAATACCAATATGTTGCGCCTGTGGCATTCCACGGCCGGTCAGTCCTTCGACTTTCAGGCCTTCAACCGGGGCAACTACTATGGGGCGGTGCAGGCCAAGATCGAGGCCAAGAACCTCAGTCGGGTGCTGTACCCGAACGACGAACTCGACGCCGGCAAGGAGCTGCGGCTGAAGCAGCAGTATTTCTTCGTCTCGTGTTCGCTCCAGGACATGATCCGCCTGCACCTGCAGAGCGCCACCCTCGAGACCTTCCACGAAAAATTCGCGGCGCAGTTGAACGACACCCATCCGGCGATTGCGGTGGCCGAGCTGATGCGCCTGTTGGTGGACGTGCATGGCCTGGCCTGGGAGCCGGCCTGGGAGATCACCCGCCAGACCTTTGGCTATACCAATCACACCCTGTTGCCCGAGGCGCTGGAGACCTGGCCGGTGGATCTGTTCGGAACCCTGCTGCCACGTCACCTCGAGATCATCTACGAGATCAACCAGCGCTTTCTCGAGGAGGTGCGCCTGCGTTTTCCGGAGGACCCGGACCGCGTTGCGCGCATGTCGCTGATCGCCGAGGGCGCGACACGCCGGATCCGCATGGCCCACCTGGCCACCGTAGGCTCCCATGCGATCAATGGCGTCGCCGCCATGCATTCCGAACTGGTCAAGTCCACCCTGCTGAAGGACTTCCACGACCTGTGGCCGGAGCGATTTCACAACATCACCAATGGGGTCACGCCTCGACGCTTCCTGCAACTGAGCAACCCCGACATTTGCGGCATCCTCACCGAGGTCGCCGGTCCGGGGTGGGCGCGCGATGCCAACAATTTGAAGAAGCTCGAGCCCCACGTCGACGATGCCGCCTTTCAGGAGCGTTGGGGCCGGATGAAGCTGGCGGCGAAGGAGCGTCTGGCGAAGCGGATCCAGGACCGCACTGGCATTCTGGTGGACCCGCAGTCCTTGTTCGATATCCAGGTGAAGCGCATCCACGAGTACAAGCGCCAGCACCTGAACGTATTGCACATCGTGTCGCTGTACCTGCGGATCAAGCAGAATCCGAATTTGACGCTGACCCCGCGCAGCTTCATTTTTGGGGGCAAGGCCGCGCCCAGTTATGCGATGGCCAAATTGATCATCAAGCTGATCCATGCGGTCGGCGAGGTGGTGAACGCCGACCCTCAGGTCAATCGCTTCTTGCGGGTGGTGTTCTATCCCAACTTCAATGTGAAGGAGGCGGCCTATATTTATCCGGCCGCGGATCTCTCCGAACAGATCTCCACCGCCGGCAAGGAGGCCTCGGGCACCGGCAACATGAAGTTCTCGATGAACGGCGCGCTGACCATCGGCACGTTGGATGGGGCCAATGTGGAGATCCGCGACGCGGTGGGTCACGAGAACTTCTTCCTGTTCGGCCTGACCCAGGAACAGGTCGGCGCGGCGCTTGCGGCCGGCTACCGGCCCTGGGAGCTCTATTGCGATAACGCCGAACTGCGCGCGATCATCGAAGTCCTTCATTCGGGGCTCTTCTCCCGCGGCGACAAGGACCTCTTCCGCCCGCTGACCAACAGCCTGATGCAACACGATCCCTACCTGCTGCTGGCCGACTACCCCTCGTACCGAGAAGCCCAGGCGCAGGTGGATCGAAGCTTCCAGGATCCGACGCGCTGGCAGCGCATGTCGATCCTGAACGCCGCCCGCATGGGCGGGTTTTCGTCCGACCGGTCGATCCAGGACTATTGCGACACGATCTGGAAGGTGCAGCCGGTACCGATTCCAAACTGAAATCGTGCGGGGTGCCCGTGGGCCCGCTGCGCTTGGCGCACCCTACGGCG
This sequence comes from Thioalkalivibrio sp., assembly GCA_003555285.1. Next base: position 4,397 of record PWGH01000129.1, on the reverse strand, counting down.
TACAGGGTCGCGGATGAGGGTCGGGTACGGCGCAGCAGGGAAGGTCCGTGGCGCTCCCGCGGGTGTCGGCCGCACGGATGCGGCCGTCAAGCCTACAGGGATGTATTCACGGCGTCCCGCCGGAGCGTCACGGCCCTTCCCTGCGTCCGAAGTCACGGACGCTACGGAGCGCGGTGATGGCTCCGGCTTGCCAAACCCCGCATAGAGTTGGTGCCAAGCACTCGAGTCTTCAGTCGGTCGCCGGGTGTCCTCGGCGCAAACCGATCATCGGCAAGGTGGCCGTCCGTCAGGATGCCTCACCGGGGAAGAACCCGGTCTTTGGTGGTGGGTGTAAATGCCTCACCCGGGAAGGCCCGGTCTCGGGTGGTGGGTGAAAAGGTCTCACCGGGGAAGGCCCGGTTTCTGGTCGTGGGTGTGAACATATCAACCGCGGAGGTCTTGCCCTGGCGCGGCATCATCTGCAGATCCTCCTCCTCGGGCACCTGGGCCATCGTCAATACTGGAAGGACCAGGGCGACGCCCAAGGCGGCGACCAGACTCACGCGTGTCTTCTTCGATGCATTCTTCGGCATGGGAGGTTCCTGTGGGCGTAGATAAAAGATGGATGCGTCGGGCTTCGCCGCGGGTTTTTTTAAAAGGCGGAGTTTAGGCTGTTCCAACTTGTACCATGCGGCTCCTGGAACGGCAAACGCGTGATATGGCCTTTCTCACGGCCCAGGTCGTCTCGGTGCGCCGGCGCAGGGCGTGCAGTTACGTAGACGCTGTAGACGCTATGGCGCGTTGCGCGTATGGGCGGCAATCACGAGCTGAAGCGCGGTGGCGAGCTGGCTTGCCGTGTAGGGTTTGTCGACGACGGGAATACCCCGCTGACCTTCGCGTTCGCCATAGCCTGTAGCCAGGATGAAGGGGATGCGTCGTTCCACCAGGACTGCCGCGATCGGATCGCTGCGTTGCCCGCCCATGTTGACGTCGAGGATCGCGGCGTCGAGGGCCTCGCCCTCGGCCAGCGCCAGGCCTTCGCGGATGGTGTAGGCCGGACCGACCACGACCGCGCCGAGATCGGCGAGGAAGGTCTCGGCGGTCAGCGCAATCAGAAATTCGTCTTCGACGATGAGAATGCGTTTTCCGGTCAGGGCGCTCATGACGACGGCACGGCCTTGGGCAGCAGGCCGACCAGCGTACACACCAGCCCCTCGGGATGGAAATCCAGCGTCACGGTACCGTCGAACTCCTGGGCGAGGGCGCGTTCGATGATGCGTGAGCCGAAGCCCTTGTGCTGGGGCGGGCTCACCCGCGGTCCGCCGTGTTCGCGCCAGACCAGGTGCAGCATCGCCTCCGGACCCGTCGAGACGCTCCAGCTCAGCGTCACACGACCGAGGCTGCCGTGCGCAAACGCGCCGTACTTGATCGCATTGGTGCACAACTCGTGCAGCGCCATCGCGAGGGTCAGGGCATGCCGCGGCGGCAACTCGACCGGCGGTCCGGCCAGCTCGATCCGCGCGTCCTGGACGAAGGCCGCGGTAAGCACACGCCGGGCCAGCGCCTCGAGCGAGGTCTTCTCCCAGCTGGACTGGGCCAACAGGTTATGCGCCGCCGCCAGCGCGCTCAGGCGGCTCTGGAAGGCAGCCATCCGGTTGGCGACGCCGGGTCCGGTGAAGGTCTGCAGGGCGATGCCCTGCACCACCGCGAGCGTGTTCTTGACCCGATGGTTCAGTTCGTTGATCAGCAGCTCGCGGTGGGCCTCCGCGCGCTTGCGCTGGTCGATGTCGATCGCCGAGGGAATCAGCCCGATGATCTGGCCCTCGTCGTCGCGCATCGGCGCGATCTGGAAGTCGATGGTCATCAGGCGTCCTTCGGCCATCTGCACCGGGACGTCGTACCGGACCGCCTCGCCCTTCGCGGCCCGCTGCATGGCAGCACGCAGCCGCGCCTGCACCGCCGGGCTGTAGGACCACCAGAAGACCTGGTCGAAGGGCTTGCCCACCACGTCTTCCAGGCGAATGCCGGCGGCGGCCAGCGGCGCCCGGTTGGCGTGCAGGACCACGCCCTCCAGCGTCAGTACGCCGACGAAGGCGAAGATCTGGTCGAGAACCCGCCGCAGCAGCGCCTCGTTCGTGCGCAGCGCCGCCTCGTTCGCACGTCGGTCGGTCACGTCGCGTCCGACCGAATACATCAGGCCCTGATCCGTGGCCGGTGCGGTGCTCCAGGCAATCCAGCGGTAGCGGCCGTTCTTGCAGCGAATTCGATTCTCCAGGCCCTTCAGGGGGTGCCCCAGCGCGATCGCCGCGGCCGCCTTCCTGGAGCGGGCACGATCCTCCGGATGCACGATCGCCTCCGCCGGCTGGCCGACGAGATCGGATTGCGCCCATCCCAGGGTTGTTTCGAAGGCCGGATTCACGCGCCGCCAACGGCCGTCGGGGGACACGATCGCCAGCATGTCCAGCGAGAGGTCGAAGAAGCGATCCCGCTCCGACTCCGCTCGCGCGCGTTCGACCACCGCCCAGGTGCGCTCGGCCACCGCCTCGGCGAGGCTGATCTCCTCGGCCGACCAGTGACGCGGCACGGGGTGGTGGAGGGCCAGGACTGCCACCAGGTGTCCATTCTTGACCAGGGGGACGTTCAGGAACGCGGCAATGGAGGCGCGTTCGAAGGTGATGAGCGCCTTCGGGGTATTGGTTCGCGAATCGCCGCGAATATCGCCGATGGCGACGGTCTTTCCCTGTTTCAAATCGGCGATGAAGGCCGGACCGAAGGCTTTCAGGCGGTGCACGCCGGTGTTGCTGGGCATCGTGCCGTCGTTCCAGTCCCGCTCGATGATCGCGCGTTCGCCGGCTTCATCGATGTCGGCGTAGGCGACCTGGCCCACACCGAGTTGCCGGCCCAGCGCCTCTGCGGCCGCGGCAGTGACTGCGGCCGGTTCCTGCAGCTCGCGCAGACGATCCTCGAGCGCGAGCTGAAAGTTCTGTCGCTCGATATGGGCGTGCAGCGCCGTGTCGGCCGGGGCAGGCTTGCCGGTGGTTCGCGGCTGGGTCGCGCTGAACGACGTAGCCCGATCTCTGCGAACAGAGGCCGGGCGCTGACGGGTCGCGCAAGGTTCGGGGGGCTCATGGGACATTGAACCCAGTAAGACCGGAGGTGCGATGAAAAGATCCGCTATCGCGACCCCGAATGGGCTACGTTCGGGCGGTTCAGCGCGAGCCGACCCGGGGCACGATAGCCCAACGCGCATCCCCTGCGAATAACCGCCGAGGACACGGTTCGGTGGTCACGCTCCGTGGCGGCATTCGGTCAGCCGTAACGGTCGATCCGGTCCGGCTCAGCCCTGGCGGTCCGATTGGCACAGCCGTTCCTTCTCCGGCGGCAGGTTGTCCGGGCAGGCACCGCAGGCCTCGTTACCGGGTAAGGCCCAGTCGATCTTTTTCGGGTAGGGGAGATCCATCTCGGTCATGATCTTCACGAAGGCCTCCAGGCTCTGGCCCTTGCCCAGCCGCGGATTGCGCAGCTTCTCCTGACCGATGGTCGTGATCTGGCGCTCCTCGTAGTCGTGGCCGGGATAGACCAGCGTCTCATCGGGCAGGGTGAAGAACTTGTCGTGGATCGAGCGGTACAGCGTGTGGGCATCGCCGGACTGGAAATCGGTGCGCCCGCAGGCCTCGATCAGCAGCGCATCGCCGGAGAACAGCAGCGGCAGACCGCCATGCTCGAGCAGGTAGGCATGGTGGGTGTCGGTGTGACCGGGGGTGAACAGGGGATTCAACACCAGGTTGCCGATGCGCAGGGCTTCGCCTTCGCGCAACCCGAGGTCCCGGCAGGGCAGGGCATCCTGGGCAGGCCCGGCGAGCCGGCAGCCGGTGCGTTCCCGGAGCATTCGGCCACCGGTGATGTGGTCGGCGTGGATATGCGTCTCGATCGCGTAATCGAGCTTCAGGCCCAGCTGCTGCAGCACCTCGAGGTCCCGGTCGACGGTCTCGATCACCGGATCGATCAGCGCCGTGGTGCCGGTGTCGGTGCAGTGCAGCAGGTAGGTGTAGGTCGAGGACTCGGCTTCGAACAATTGCTTGAAGATCATTGTTGGCTCCCTGTGAACGACTGACGACCCCTTGGGTTGGTTTCAGCGCGCAGAGTTCCGTGGCGCCGGCGAGGCTACTCTGGCGCTGCGACATCGACGACGTGTTCGGTGCGCTCCCCGACCCGGACGGTCACCCCGCGCAACCAGCGGCTGCCGCCATCGGCGCCGGAGACGTCGAAGCGGATGTCGTAGGTGCCCGCCGGCACCTCGTAGCGACGGGGATTGGGGCGGCCTTCACCCACCCTGCTGGTGCCAAAATCCCGGATCAGATCGGTCTCGGTCGCGGTATCGACAATGCGCACCCCTCCAGCGCTGGGCTTGCCGTTGG
>PWGH01000291.1 GCA_003555285.1 Thioalkalivibrio sp. | reverse complement strand
TGCGACGTGCGCCCGCCGTGGTCGGTGACGATGCCGGCGGCGCGCTTCATCAGTGGCACCCAGTCGGGGTCGGTCTGGCCAGTGACGAGAATGCCGCCTTTGGGGAAGCGATCGCCATCCTTGGGACTCTTGATGACATGCGCCTTGCCGGCCGCGGCGCCGTCCCCGATGCTTGTGCCGGTCAGCAGGCGCTCGCCGGTGCCCGAAACGTGGTAGGTCTCGATGCTGCCGCCGCCGCGGCGGGCCTGCACCGTCTCCGGGCGGGCCTGCACAATGAAGAGCCCGCCGGTCTCGCCGTCCTTGGCCCATTCGATGTCCATCGGCTGGCCGTAATGATCCTCGATCTCGCAGGCCCAGCGGGCGAGTGTCAGAACCTCGTCATCGTTGAGCACGAAGGAGCCGCGCTCCTCCTCGCTGGTCTTCGCCAATTCCGAGGAGCCCTTTGACGCGTAGACCATCTTCTGCTCCTTGGCGCCGAGCCTCTTTTCGATGATGGGCCGCAATTCGGGATTGCCCAGCAGCGGCTTGAAGACATGATACTCGTCCGGGTCGGCGGTTCCTTGCACGACAGTCTCGCCAAGGCCCCAATTGCCGTTGATCAGCACCGTGCGGGGAAAGCCCGTCTCGGTGTCGATCGAGAACATGACGCCGGCACCAGCCTTGTCGGCGCGCACCATTCGTTGAATGCCAACCGAAAGCGCGATCTTCAGATGATCAAAACCCCGGTCCTCGCGGTAAGCGATGGCGCGGTCGGTGAACAGCGAGGCAAAGCAGCGCTTGCAGGTCTCAAGAAGCGTGTCGGTGCCGCGAATGTTGAGATAGCTTTCAAGCTGCCCCGCGAAACTCGCCTCGGGCAGATCCTCGGCAGTGGCCGAACTCCGGACGGCGACGCTCAGTTCCTCATTGCCGGTGCGCTGGCCCATCTCGGCATAGGCGCGCCGCACCTCCTCGACCAATGCCGCAGGAAACGTGCCATCGAGGATCAGCTTTCGGATCGCCCCGCCTACGTCGCGCAGGTTGCTGCGGTCGGCCTTGAGCTTTCCGATCTGATCGGCAATCCGATCCTGCAGCGTGTTGGCCTCTATGAAAGACCAATAGGCAGCGGCAGTCGTCGCAAAGCCCTCGGGGACAGCGATGCCGCGGCTGCGCAGGGCGCCGATCATCTCGCCCAGCGAGGAGTTCTTGCCACCAACGCGCCCGGTATCCTCGCGCCGAAGGTGGTCAAACCAGGCGATGAGAGCCGTGTCTGTGTCATTCGTCATGAGTTGCTGCCTCCGCTTTTTCCATTTGCTGACGGTTCCTGTCGCATTGAACGCTGTCGCGCGGCGCGCGCCCGACAAGATGGAAGCGCGTGCTTGCCCCGGGGGCGAGGTCTCGGAAATGCCCGCGATACCCGACGGTGAGTGGTGGCGCCGCGGTTGGCTCGCTGAATATCTCGACGCTCGCCCTGTCGGTCACGATCTTCAGATCGTGACCGCGCAGGAGAATGCGCAAGCGCAGCTCGTCAATACCTTCCGGCAGCAAAGGGTTCAGCAGCAGGATGTTGCCCCGGACCTCGACCCCTGCCAGGCAGCGCTGGAAGATGTCGACGGTGCCGGCCATTGCGCCGAGATGGATCCCTTCCTGCGTGGTGCCGCCCTGGATGTCGGCGACGTCGGCGTCGAGCGCGCGTCCAAGCAGGTTCCAGGAACTCGAGCGGTCCGAGCGGATCAGCACCCAGGAATGGACGACGAGGCTGAGCGTCGAGCCGTGCGACGTGCGCGCCAGATAATAGTCGACGTTTTTCGGGATGCAGTCGGGGGTGAAGCGGTAGCCCAGCCGCTCGAAGAGAAGCGCCAGTTCCTCGGTCGAGAAGAGGTAGAAAAGCATCAGCACATCGGCCTGCTTGGAGGCCTTGTAGTCATTCGTGCTCTTGCCCTCGGCATCCAGAATGCGGTCGAGGCGCTGAATATCGCCGTACTTATGGCGATAGCCGTCCCAGTCGAATTCCTTGAGCCTGTCGTAGCCCTCGAACTGCGAGATGATGCCATCGCCGTGGAACGGAACGAACAGGCGCCGACTGATGTCGTCCCAGCGAGCGAGTTCCGCGTCGTCGATCCTGAGGCGCCTGCACAGCTGATGCCGCGCCCGGGGCGACAGGCTCTCTAACACATCCGCCGCCTGGCGCAGCACGAAGCAGGCCATCACGTTGGTATAGGCGTTGTTGTCGATCCCGCGTTCTTCCTCTGGCGGAATGCCGGGATAAGCGGTCTGGAATTCGTCGGGGCCCATCACCTCGCGGATCCCGAAGCGGCCGTCGGGGCGTTCTTCGGCGATCGACGCCCAGAAGCGGGCGATCTCGAGATACATTTCGGCGCCGTAGTCGTGCAGGAACTCGCGGTCGACCGTGACCTCGAAGTAGCGCCAGATGTTGTAGGCGATGGCCGCGTTGACATGGAACTGACGGTAGGAGTTGTCGGGGATCCATTCGCCGGACTTCGGGTTGAGGTGAAGCACCTGGCTTTCCTCGCGACCGTCGCTGCCGCTCTGCCACGGGAAAAGCGCTCCCTCCCGGCCCTCTTTCCGGGCGTTCCTGCGCGCGGCGGCAAGCCGACGGAAGCGGTACTTCAGCAGCGCGCGCGTGATGACGGGTCGGCGCAGGTTCAGGAACGGCAGGATGAACAACTCGTCCCAGAAGATGTGCCCGCGGTAAGCCTCGCCATGCCAGCCGCGCGCCGGTACACCGACGTCGTTGTCGATCGAGTTCTCGCAGGCCGACTGCAGCAGGTGGAAGACATGCAGCCGCAGTTTCATTTCGACATCCTCGATCGGGCTGATCCGGATTTCCATGTCGAAGTCGTCCCAGCGTTCCTGCCAGGCCTCGGCATGCGCGGCGCGCAACGCGTCGAAGCGCCCGGCCGCCGCGACGGCTTCGCGCGCGGCGATTGCGGGCTCAGAGATGGCGTCGTCGCGCGAGGTGAAGATCGCGACGATCTTCTCCACCGACACTGTCTCGCCCTCGCCGAGGTCGACCCCGATATCCTGGCCGATCCAGCCCTCCCGGCGCTCGGTGCGTCGTGACACCTCGACCATCTCGCCATTGCGGAAGAGCCGTGTGCGCGCCGCCTCGGCGACCTCGATCCGGGAAGTGTTGGTGCGCACGCGCAGCAAGATCACGTCGTCTTGCGGCGTATCGGTCTCCAGCGGGTCCAGATGGCGCTGCGCGAGCTTGCGGTAGCGGGCGACATTGTCGTTGATCACGGTCCCGTCCAGCGCCGAGCGGATCTCGACCTGTCCTGACCAGTCTTCGGCGGTAATGTCGAGCGCGATCCCCGCGAGATGCTTCTCGGCCATGCTGACCAGCCGACGTTCGTGCCACAGGATCGTCCGACCTGCGGCGTCGCGCAGGCGCAGGCGCCGCGTTAGCGTGCCGGTGCGAAGGCAGAGTTCCTGCGCATAGTCGAGAAGATCGAGGTCGTCGATCCGCACCCAGTCGCCGCCGTCGATCCGCAGCGTGAGGACCAGCCAGTTGGGCAGGTTGACCAGATCCTCGTTCTCGATATCGTGTCCCTTGATCGTGCTGGTGCGCCGGTTGTAAAGGCCCGCGACATAGGTGCCGGGATAATGCACATCATCGGCGGCGCAGTCGGGTGCGGCGCCGCGCGTGCAGACATAACCGTTGCCGAGGGTGCAGAGTGCCTCGTGCACGCCCTCGCGCTCGGGCTGATAGTGATCATAGGTCAGCGTCCAGCCGTTCATTACCCTGCCTCCCCAGCCATGTCGTCCGCCAGCCACCTGAGAAAACCCTCGACATCCCCGGTGTGTTCCAGGGCGAAGCGGGCGGCGGTGCGGCGGTCGGGACCATCGCGCACCACGATACCGAGGCCACGGTCGCTCAGCGAGCGGAAGGCATCTTCATCGGTCGTGTCGTCGCCGACATAGATCGGCAGCACGTCGTCGCCATCGAGATCGAGCGTCGTCAGCAGCGACAGGACCGCGCGCCCCTTGTGCCAATCGACCCGCGGCTTGATGTCAAAGACCTTCTTGCCGCCGGAGGCACGCAGATCGGCGTGTTCCGCGATCGTCTCCTCGACGGCCTGCGCGACCGCCGCCTCCTTGTCTTCTGCGACTTGGCGAAAGTGGACTGCGAGCGAAAAGCGCTTGCGCTCGACGCGGGCGCCGTCGATCGATGCCAGACGTTTCTCAAAACTTTCGGCGGCGGCCTTGAGCGTGGGCAGAAACTTCTCGCCCTTGTCGATGACCTCGCGCCAGCCGTCCGGCCCGGCGAGATCGAAACCGTGGCTTCCGGCGTAATAGAGGCTGTCGTCCTGCACGAAACCCTGAACGTCCTTGAGGTCGCGGCCGCTGACGATGGCAACCGGCACCTTGGCTGCCAAGCCGCTGAGCGCGCCGCGCATGCTGTCGCCCAGGATCGCTGCGGCAGGGTCGTCCACGATGGGGGTAAGTGTGCCGTCGTAGTCGAGGAAGACGGCAACCCGCTTGCCGCTTATACGCGCGCGCAGCGCATCGCGCGATTCCCAGACAAGCGGTGTCGATTGCAATCTGCGCGCGACAAGACGCGGGCCCTCGCCAACCCCGAGTTCGGCAAGGTCGGACACCACAAGATCGGCGCCCGCCTGCCTGAGTGCTGCGCCATCGCCGTCGCGATCGACGCCCACGACCTGCGCAAAACCGCCCGCCGCGCCCGCCTCGACGCCCGAGATCGCGTCCTCGATGATCGCCGTCCGCTCCGGTGGTGCGCCGAGCTGATCGCAGGCGCGCCGCATGATCGCCGGATCGGGCTTGCCGGGAAGGTCAGCCTCGGCCATGTCCTGCCCGTCGACCTTGGCCTCGAACCGGTCGAGCACGCCGGCGCTCTTGAGCACGTCGGCGGCGTTCTTGCTCGACGAGAAGACCGCCGCGCGGATGCCCGCCGCCTCAAGTTCGTCCAGCAGCGCGCGGCTGCCCGGGAAGGTCTCGATCCTGTTCTGTGACAGCCATTTGCGAAAATGGCGGTTCTTGCGGTTGCCGAGGCCGCAGACCGTCTCCGTCTCGGAGTTGTCACCGGGATCGC
>PWGH01000313.1 GCA_003555285.1 Thioalkalivibrio sp. | reverse complement strand
GGCCGAACTCGCCGACCTGATCGAAGGGGCTCGGCACCCCGCGCCGCCCACCGCCCAAAGGCAGCACGCCGGTGCCTGATGGCCCCCACACGAGGCAGGGCAGTGTGATTTCCCCTGCGCCGTTCATTTCTGCCACCGCAACAGCCGGTGTCTGATGGCATCCCAAACCAGAGGCAAGACATCGTGATTCACGCAGTCATCCTGGCCGGCGGCAGCGGTACACGCTTGTGGCCGCTCTCCCGGCGGCAATTGCCCAAGCAGTTTCTCCCCCTGGACGGCGGCGAACAGTCGCTGCTGCAAGCCACCCTGGAGCGCCTGCAGCCGCTGGTGCAACCGGCCGATGCGTTGATCGTGACCGGGGCCGAGCACGCCCGCGGCGAGGCCTACCAGGCCCTGCACCCCTTTGCGACCTTGCTCGAACCGGTCGGGCGCAATACCGCGCCGGCGATCGCGCTGGCGGCCGCATGGCTCAGCCGCAACGGCGACGATCCCATGCTGGTGGTGCTTCCGGCCGACCACGTGATCCGGGATCGCCCCGCCTTTCATCAGGCCCTGCAGCGCGCGGTGGCCAGCGCCGAGACCGGCGCCCTGGTCACCTTCGGCATTCGTCCGACCCGGCCTGAAACCGGCTACGGCTACATCCGTGCGGTGACCGAAGGCACGGCGGTGGTGCCGGTCGCACGCTTCACCGAGAAACCGGATCAGGCCACCGCCGAACGGTTCCTGGCCGAGGGCGATTACTGGTGGAACTCGGGCATGTTTGTCTGGAAGGCCTCGAGCATCCTGGCCGCAATCGCACGCCATCTACCCGAGGTGCACGAGGTCCTGGAGCGCATTCGCGCCGACTGGGCCCGGGCGCCCGGCAGTACCGATCCGCAGCCGGCAGTCGAGGCTCATTTCGAGGCGATGCCGTCGATTTCCATCGACTACGGGGTGCTGGAACACGCCGAGCAGGTTCAATTGGTGCCCTGCGACATCGGCTGGTCCGATGTCGGCAGCTGGGATGCGGTACACGAATTGGCCGCGAAGGACTTCCGCGACAACGTGCTGCAGGGCAACGTGGTGGCGATCGACTGCGACAACACCCTGATCCAGGGGAACGGGCGCCTGATCGCCGCGGTCGGCGTCCGCGACCTCTGTGTGGTGGAGACCGCGGACGCGATCCTGATTGCGCCCCGGGAGCAGACCCAGCGGGTGCGCGAGGTGGTGGACGAACTGGCCCGTCGCGATGCCCCGGAGTGCCGCCTGCACCGGACCGTGCAGCGGCCCTGGGGCAGTTACACCGTGCTTGAGGAGTCGAGTGCCTACAAGATGAAGCGGATCTCGGTGGCCCCGGGTGCCAGCCTGAGCCTGCAACGCCACCAGCACCGGTCCGAGCACTGGATCGTCGTCTCGGGCACCGCGACCGTCACCCGGGGTGACGAGGTCTTCACCGTGCCGCCCAACGAGAGCACCTTCATCCCCATCGGCGAGCGCCACCGCCTGGAGAACCGCGGTCGCATCCCGCTGCAGATCATCGAGGTGCAGGTCGGCGAATACCTGGAAGAAGACGACATCGAGCGCTTCGACGACATCTACCACCGCGGCTAAATCCCGCCCCACCCATCCCCCTGCCCTTCGACCCGGGCACTAAAAAACCCCGCCGAAGCGGGGTTCCGAAGCCGGTGGGATACCCCATCGGGGTCAGTTGACCTATCTGGATCAGTTGAGAACGCTTTCCAGAATCACCTCGTTTTCCTCGGTGGCTTCAGCCATCACCTTGGCGATGGTGCCGCCGAAGGCCTGTGCCATCAGGCTGGTGTTCATCCGCGACACCACGATGCGGTCGTCGGCCGTCTCGTAGACGGAGACGCGGCAGGGCATCATCGAGGAAACGACCTTGGCGCGGTCTTCGGCCAAAATCGCACCGGCGTGGTGCGGCTGGCAAAGCTCCAGCACTGCGACGCGATCGATCTCATAGCCGTAGGGGCTCACCGCGTCATGCAGCAGATGCACGGTCGGGACCTTCCAGCCCTGTTCGTCGGCGGCGGTCTTGATGCGGTCGATGGTCTCCTCGAAGCCGTACCGGCTGTCGTCCTCGACTATCATCAGGCCTGGGGCGGCGGAAAAGGCGGTCAGCATCATCGCAACGACCCCCACGACGAAGCCACCCAGCGCGGTAAACATCAGTTTCTGGTTCATGGTGTGTAACTCCTGTGGACGGTGCGGCCCCGAGTCCGAGCCCGCTTTATCAAATGTATTAGAGAAGCCTAATGCATGACTCATGCTCTCACAGCGAGTGCCGGGTGATCAAGCCCATTTTTTCGATGCAAGGCCGCTTCTTCGCGCGTTTGCGTGGTGTCCGACTCGTGCGGTCCCCTCCGTTTTGCTGGGGGTTTGAGCCGGCCCGGCCCGAACCCGCTCGGTCCCGGTGCCTGGGGGCCGTCGCCCTGCCGGGTTAGGCCTGGCACCGTGCGGACCCGGATCCACCTGCGGCGGTCCGGGGGCCGATTGACACGCTTGGCGCAAAACCGCGTTAATGACGCCTTCGGGACAACAGGGGAACGACGGATGGATATCGGACGCATGCCATTGAATCGGGGGTGGGGGCTGTACGGGCGGGGCTGGAAGACCTTCACCAGGGAGCCGCTGACCTGGGTGCTGGCCATGCTCGTCTTTCTGGTGCTCAGCCTGGTCCTGAACCTGATTCCCTTACTCGGTGCCCTGGTCCTGAGCATCATCTCCCCGGCCCTGGCGGCGGGTTTCCTGAAGATGGCCCACGACACGGAACGCGGTGAGAAGATTGGCGTCGGCCATCTCTTTCTGCCGTTGCAGGATCCCGATCGCCGCACACCGCTATTGCTGCTCGGCCTGCTGGCGCTGGGTGCGGCCGTGGTGGTCATGGTAATCATGGGTTTGATGGTGGGCGGCGCAATGATGGGTGCGGCACCGAATGAGGCGCCCGCCGGTCCGGTGGCGGCGCTCGGCCTCTTCGGCATGCTGCTGATGTTCGTGCTCTACCTGGCGATCTTTGCCGCGTTGGCCTTCGCCATTCCCCTGGTGTATTTCCGGGGTCTACCGCTAGGCGATGCCGTGATGAACAGCATCCGCGGCTTTCTCGCGAACATCGGCCCGCTGATCATCTTCAGCCTGCTCTATTTCGTGCTGGCCATTGTCGCGATGCTGCCGATGGGCCTCGGTTTCCTGATCCTCGGCCCGGTGGTCTTCGGCGCGCTGTACGGCGCCTATGAAGAGATCTTCCCGGAGGGCGTCGAGGTTCTGGAGGCGCGCCCGCGCTAGCACAGCACCGGGGGCAGGCTGGCGAGCGGCACTGGTGGCAGCGGCGCGCACCGCCTTGCGGTCCTGGCGAGGTTCGCCAGCGGTTCGACGGTGAACTTGCAGCCGGTGCGGCCCGTCGTCAAGATGCCCGGCTGGCGAAAAAAGATCAGGAGGGGTGGAATGCATGCGATTGTAGAGCGTTTCCCAGGGCATGGATGGTCTCCGGAGCCGACGGATCGCGAGGCGCTCAGTGACCTCTCGGCGCCGCACGGCATGGGGTGCGGGGCGGCATCGACCGGTCCAACCCCAGCCGGCGTGGCGGGTACCGCATGAAGGGCGCGCCGAGCATCGAGTTCCACGATCTGCATCCGCCGCTCGCCCATTTCCAGGACGAGGTGCTCGCTGGTTTGCGGCAGCATCCGCCGTATATCCCGCCGAAGTTCTTCTATGACGAACGCGGCTCCCAACTCTTCGATGGCATCACCCAGACCCAGGCGTATTACCCCACGCGTGCGGAAACCGAGATCCTGACGGTGCGCGCGACCGAGATCGCCGAACGGGTCGGGGCCGAGGGCGTGCTTCTGGAGCCGGGTGGCGGCAGCTGCATCAAGGTGCGCCTGTTGCTCGATGCGCTGCGGCCTCGGGCCTTCGTGCCGATGGACATCTCGCGCGAGCACCTGCGCAGTGCCGCCGAGGCGCTCGCGGCGGACTTCCGCTGGCTTGAGATCCATGCCGAATGCAGCGATTTCACCCACCGCATGGAGTTGCCTCCGACGGCTCCGCAGGACGGGCCGCGGCTCGCCTTCTTCCCGGGTTCGAGCATCGGCAATTTCGATCCCGAGGCAGCGGTGCGTTTCATCGGTTCGGTGGCGGATCTGGTGGGTCCGGAAGGCTTCTTGTTGATCGGCGTGGACCTGCGCAAGTCGAAAGCCATTCTCGAGGCGGCCTACGACGATCCCGAGGGCATCACCGCTGCCTTCAACCTGAACCTGCTGGAGCGCATCAACCGGGAACTCGGTGCCGACTTCGACCTTAGCGCCTGGCGCCATCGGGCGCTGTACAACGAGTCCCTCGGGCGGGTCGAGATGCACCTGGTCAGCGATCGGCAGCAGCGGGTCGAGATCGCCGGTGCGGTCTTCGACTTCAGCCCCGGCGATCACATCCACACCGAGAACTCCTACAAATACGCGATCGACGGTTTTCAGGGCCTGGCCCGGCAGGCCGGGATGACGCCGGTTACCGTCTGGACCGATGAGCAGGGATTGTTCAGCGTCCACCTGCTGCAGAACGCTGCCGGAAGGTAGGCCGCCGCGGGCTGCCGGAAGAGCGGCTCCGGGATGCGTTCGGGGCATCCCGGAGCCGTGTGGTCGATCAGCCCTCCAACGCGGGTTTGGGTGCGAGAGGTGGCGCGATCTTCAGCTGCCAGAACAGCATGCCGGCGACCAGGCCGAGGCCGAGCAGATCGGTGGTCAGGGTGCCGGAGATCATCAGCAGCGCGGTGCCCATCAGGAGCACGCGCAGCACCGTTGAGGCCATGCCGAAGAACCAGCCCTGAGCCCCGGCGGCAAGCAGGAACACGCCGAGCAGCGCAGTGGCGAAGTTCAGCGCGATCATCGAGGTGTCCCCGACCATCAGCAGCGTCGGGTGGTAGAAGAACATGAACGGCACGATGAACGCCGCCAGACCGATCTTGAACGCGGTCACCGAGGTGCGCATCGGTTCCGAACCGGCGATTGCGGCCCCGGCATAGGCGGCGAGCGCGACCGGCGGGGTGATCGCCGAGATCACCGCGTAATAGAACACGAAGAAGTGCGCGATCAGCGGCTCGACGCCCATCTGGATCAGGCCCGGCGCGACCACCGACGCCGCCACCGCATACGCCGCGGTGGTCGGCATGCCCATCCCGAGCAGCACCGAGATCGCCATTGCGAACAGCAGCGCGAGCAGCGTGCTGTTATCGGCCACCGCGAGCAGCATCGACGAAAAACGCAGGCCGACGCCGGTGAGTCCGATCACGCCGACGATGATGCCGGCCGCGGCGCACACCGCGATCAGTTGCACCGCCATTCGCGCCGAAATGTTCAAGGCCTTCAGGATGCCGACCAGCCCGAGCGGAAACGGCGTCAGCCAGCTCACCACCACCGCACTGGCGAGCGCCACGGTACCGGCGCGGATCACCGAATAACCCATGAACAGCGCGACGATCAGGATGATGATCGGCGTGAACAGGTAGATGCGCCGCAGCAGGTGCCCGACCTTCGGCAAATCCTTCGACGGCACGCCCTTGATGCCGGTGCGTGCGGCCTCGAAGTCGACCATGAAGTACACCGACGCGAAGTACAGCAGCGCCGGAATCAGCGCGGCGACGATCAGGTCGGTGTACGGGATGCCGGTGATCTCCGCCATGATGAAGGCGCCCGCGCCCATCACCGGCGGCATGATCTGGCCGCCGGTCGACGCCGCGGCCTCGATCGCCCCGGCGCTGCGGCGCTGGTAGCCGACGCGCTTCATCAGCGGGATGGTCAAAGAACCGGTCGCCACCACGTTGCCCGCGGAGGTGCCGTTGATCATGCCCATCAGGCCGCTGGCGAACACCGCGACCTTGGCCGGTCCGCCGCGCCGGCGCCCGGCGACCGCGAAGGCGAAGTTCACGAAGTAATCGCCGACCTTCGACGCCTGCAGGAACGCGGCGAAGGTGATGAACAGGACGATGTACGTCGACGACACCGCGGTGGTCGGCCCGAGCACGCCGTTGTCGGTGTAGAGGTAGGTGAAGAAGCGGTCGACGCGGTAGCCGCTGTGCTGCAGGAAGCCCGGTAGCCAGGGGCCCGCGAAGCCGTAGGCGATGAAGATCACCGCGATCGCCACCAGCGCCATTCCGGCCACGCGGCGGGTGATCTCCAGGATCAGCAGCAGACCGGCCATCGTGACCCACAGGTCCGGCTGGGTCGGCATCACGCCGGCGCGAAACTGCAGCATGTTCAGGTGAAAGAGCAGGTAGCCGGCGACCGCGACGCTCGCGGCCATCAGGATCCAGTCGTACCAGACGATGCGGTGCGCCACCGGCCGGAAGAACCAGCCGGCGACGATCGCGATCACCGTGGCGCCGAACAGGGCCCAGCCGAAGTACTGGAACAGCCAGGGGGGCAACGGCCCGCCGACACCGTCGCGCAGCACATAGGCGGCGATCAGCGCCCCCAGGCTGTAGGCGATCAGGCTGGTCGCGCCGAGCATCGGCAGCGCTTCCAGCCACCAGCGCCGCTGCCCGGTGCGCTCGGCATGCGGCGCCCAGGAGGCGACCAGCGCAAAGCCGATGAACAGGCCGCCGGCGACGTGCACGATGCGGAAGGTCCACGTTTCCAGCGGATAGAGATTCAGCACGATCAGGTGAAACAGGATGAAGCCGACGCTGACGACGAACAGGGTCCAGGCTTGCCAATGCGTGAGCAGGCGCTCGCGCCCACTGTTTTCTTCCGGATCCAGATCCGGGGCCACGGGTGCTTGCGCGGCGGGTCTGACTGACTCCGACATGGGATTCCCAGGGTTGCGGCCGGGCGTTCGGGACGCCGATCCCCGGCCAAGACATGGCCATCGCCGCACCGCGGCCCCCTGGCCGGGTGCGGCAACGGGGTGCTGGCCTTACATTTCGGGCGGGATCAGCTTCGGGTCGATTGCAAAGCCTTTTTCCTGGAAGTAGCGCACCGCGCCCGGATGGAACCACATGAAGGTGTTGGTGGCGTAATTCTCGGGCAGGGTCTCGGTCGCCGACCGATGGATGCTGACCATCCGGTCGTTGTTATCGAGCACCGACTGCATGATGCCGTACACCAGCGATTCCGGCATGTCCTTGTTCGCAATCGCGTAGTTCCACATCGCGACGGTCACCTGGTCCTCGTCGACCGAGCGGTAGGTCCCGGCCGGAATGGTGATTGCGCTGACCGGATGGTTGGCCACGATCGCCTCGAGTTCCGCTTCGTTGAAGGAGAAAATGTTCACCGCGTGCTGGGCCTCGATCTGGCTGAAGGCGGAGATCGGGATGCCGGCGGCAAAGGCGAAGGCGTCGATCTGCCGGTCCTGCAGCTGCCCGGCAAGATCCGAGGCGCCGCCGTACTGCACGCGCACCTTCACACCGAGCTGCTCGAAAAACCGCGGCCAATACACGCTGGCCGTGCCGCCCCGGGGGCCCACGCCCACGCGCTTGCCTTCGAGATCGGCGATCGAGTTGATCCCGGAGCGCTCGAGGCTGACGATCTGGAAGGGCGTCATGTACATCGGAAACATCGCGCGGACGCCCCGGGTTTCCAGGCCGGGGGCCATGTCTAGCGTACCGTTCCAGCCGTCCTGGCCGGGTCCGAGGGTGGTCATGCCGAATTGCAGCTGACCGGAATGCACCAGCACGAGGTTCTGCGTCGGGCCACCGGTGACCTCGGCGGTGGTGTTGATGCCCAGTTTTTCCTGCGCCAGGCCGCCCCAACCGGCCCCATAGATAAAGTAGGTTCCGCCCTGGGAGGCGGTCCCGATATTGACCGAGTTCGGCCAGCCTGCGCGATCCTGCGCCAGGGCACTGGTGCCCAGCAGGGCCAGTGCGGCGAGGGCCAGCACCAACCCACCCATGGTTCGAACGTTCATCGTGGTCTCCTCATGCGGGCCCGTACATGGCGTGGCCCATTGACCTGCGGGTGACACGAACGGCGGGAGGGACCCCGACCCTGTGCGCCGGGCGCAGCGCGCCGGCAGGCCGTTCCAGGAGAGCGGGTGTGAGGTCGGCCTCGGGCTTCGTGCTCCCCGCCTTCGTCATCACCCGGCCCAGCAACACCGTCCGTTCGTCAGCGTCGCGAACTCGGCCCAACGTTCTTATAGCACTCCCGCGCGCCGCGCGCCTTGAGCTGACCCCGCAATGCGCGCTTCAGCGCCCATCCCCCCAGGTCGAGCGCAAAAACCAGAACCAGATGGCCGCGCGACCCTGCAATCGAGGATTTTTTTCATCGCGCGAACGCCCCGCCCCACGCGCCAATGCCGGATTCTGACCCTCGTCCGGTATAACCGATGGCCGTGGTTTGGGGGATCGGGTGGGATCACGGGACGCCGGGGTGGGGGCGGATCACCTGGATCGGATATGCAGCCGGAAGGTGACGGGGCCGTCGTTGATCAGTGCCACCTGCATGTCGGCACCGTATACGCCGCTGGCGACGATCGGGTACGCGGCCTCGGCGCGTGCGACCAGCGCTGCGAACCGGGTTGCCCCCTGTTCCGGGCTCGCGCCGCCGCTGAAGCTCGGGCGCATTCCCTTGTCGGTGTCCGCGGCTAGCGTGAATTGTGGCACCAGCAGCAGGCCACCGCCGCTGTCGCGCAGGCTGCGGTTCATCCGCCCCTGGGCGTCATTGAAGATCCGATAGCCGAGCAGGCGTTCCAGCGTACGCGCGCCGGTCGCCTCGGTGTCCTCGGGCTCGACCGCGATCAGCGCGAGCAGCCCCGGACCGATCGCCGCCACGGTGTCGCCGCCCACCCGCACGTTGGCCTCGGTGACGCGCTGGATCAGCGCGATCATGCCAGTTCGGCGGCGAAGCGGTCGGTAGCGGCCACCAGTTGCCGGGCGATGCCCGGCTCGGCGGCCGAGTGCCCGGCGTCGGGCACGATGTGCAATTCGGCCTCGGGCCAGGCGCCATGCAGGGCCACGGCCTGTTCCACCGGACACACCACATCGTAGCGGCCGTGCACGATCACCCCGGGGATGCCCGCGAGCCGCCCGGCATCGCGCAGCAGCTGATCGGGCTCCATGAAGCTGTCGTGTACGAAGTAATGGCACTCGATGCGCGCGAGGCTCACCGCCACCGCGGGTGCGGCAAAATGCGCGAGAACATTCGGGTTCGGCCGCAGGCAGGAGGCGCGCCCTTCCCACACCGACCAGGTCCGGGCGGCGGCGTCCTGCACCCGGGGGTCGGGATCGATCAGGCGCCGGTGGAAGGCCCGGACCATGTCCGCGCGCTCGTCCGGAGGGATATGGGCCTCGAATTCGGCCCAGGCCTCCGGAAAAATGCGATCGGCGCCCGATTGGTAGAACCACTGGACGTCGCAGGGCCGACACAGAAAGATGCCGCGCAGGATGAGCCCCAGCACCCGCTCCCGATGCGCCTGCGCATAGGCGAGCCCTAGCGTCGATCCCCACGAACCGCCGAAGACCACCCAGCGCTCGATCTGCAGGGTCACCCGCAACAGCTCCAGGTCCTGGATCAGGTGCGCGGTGGTGTTGGCCTCGAGCCCGGCGTGCGGCGTAGAACGCCCCGAACCGCGCTGGTCGAAGAGCACGATGCGATAGCGCGCCGGGTCGAAGAAGCGCCGGTGCCACGGCTCGCAACCGGATCCCGGGCCGCCGTGCAGGAACACCGCAGGCAGGCCGTCGGGATTCCCGGATTCCTCCCAGTACAGGCGGTGGCCGTCGCCGACCTCCAACATGCCGGTGCGGTTGGATTCCAGCGGTGGATAAAACGCAGTCATCGCAGCGGCGCCTCGCACGGATTCAGGGCCGGCAGTGTGGCCAAAAAACCGCGACCTGAAAAGAGCCCACCCCCGATCCATCACCCCCCAACGATCACCACCGCTCCGCCCCCCCCCCTGTAGGAGGCGAGCCCCCTCGGCGATACGGCGCCGGGCGAAGGGCATCGCCCAGGGGGCTGGCCTCCTACGACACGATGCCCTGGCCGCCGAAGCTGGCGTACCATGGCGCAGCGCGTGCACTCTGTGTGCAACTGCCGCGAAGACCCCGTGCCGGCCGCGTGCGACCAGTCATCAAAAAGCAATCCCGGAGTCCGTATGCCCCTGCAATGGCGCAAGCAAATGAGTGTGAACAACCTGATCATCGATCAGGATCACCGCTATCTATTGTGTCTGATCAACATGGTGGAGGCCGCCCACCGCCATCCGCAAGACGATGATTCCCTGCCGATTGCGGTGGAGCAGCTGTCGCACTACGCCCGTGAACACTTCGACCGCGAGGAGCGCATCCAGTATGCGATCAAGTATTCGGGCTATATGGACCACAAGCTGGCCCACCAACGATTGATGGATCGGCTCGAGGAGTTGAGCCAACAAATCCTCGCACAACAGCAAGGACCGGATCGGGCGACAGAGATGGACGCCCTCATGCAGCTGTTGCGTGACTGGTTGCTCGACCACGTCTTGAAAGAGGATATGAAGATGAAACCGCATCTGTCGCTCCACCCGGTCAACCTGATGGGTTGAGCGCCGAAGGTCGCCGAGGGGGCTCGTCTCCTACACGGGGTTTTCTGCGAGGGGATTGGTGACTATCGGGACCGGTTTTGAACGGGCCGCGGCCGCGAACACGGTGCGATCGCTCGCGCTGCGGCGGAGATTTCGGCTGGAGAACGCTCGTTTCTGGCGCAGGTACCGCGTTTGCGGGTATGTTGGCGGCCCATGAATGCACCGCGTGTCCCTTCTTCGATTCGCCGGCTGGCCGGTAAGGCCATTGCCGAGTTCGACATGATCCGTGCCGGCGACCGGGTGCTGGTCGGTGTCTCCGGCGGCAAGGACTCGCTGACCCTGCTGTGGTTGTTGCACGATCTGGCGCGGCGTGCGCCGGTGGAATTCGAGGTCGGCGCGGTGACCATCGACCCCCAGATTGAAGGCTTCGAGCCCGAGCGCCTGCGCGACTACCTCGGGACGCACGGCATTCCCTGGTTCTTCATTGCCGAACCCATCGCCGAACGGGCAACGCAGGAGATGGGCAAGAATTCCTTCTGCGCCTACTGCTCCCGGATTAAACGCGGGCTGATGTATCGAACCGCGCGCGAGCAGGAGTATACGGTGCTTGCGCTGGGGCAGCACCTGGACGATCTGGCCGAGAGCTTTTTGATGAG
Organism: Thioalkalivibrio sp.; assembly: GCA_003555285.1. The sequence goes on along the minus strand of PWGH01000313.1, from coordinate 9,208 downwards.
CGCCTTTCACGGCGGGCAATTGCGCACGATGAAGGCCCACTACCGCATCGACGCCGGCGATCTGCGGGTGATCCGGCCGCTGGTCTATGTGCGCGAGCGCCAGACGCGCGACTTTGCCGCCGCCGCCGACCTGCCGGTGATCCCCGACAACTGCCCGGCCTGCTTTGCCCAGCCCACCCAGCGTGAACACATGAAGGCGCTGCTGGCCCGCGAGGAGGCCGTGCACCCGACCCTGTTCCGCAATCTGCGCACCACGCTCGGCCCGCTGTTGCGTGCCGACCAGCCGCCGGCAGCGGCATCGGAGGCGGAATGACCCGGTCGAGCCTGCGTGACCGGCTCCGGAATCCGCGCCGGCCCACGATGATGCGCCCGTCGTTGTCGACGGCGCGGGCAGCAAGGCCGTGATGACGCGGGCCGTCCTGCGTGATTGGTTCCTGGGGCTGGGCCTGCGCGCGCTGGCGCGCCTGCCGCTGCCGGCCAACCAGGCGTTGGGGACGGTGCTCGGCTGGTTGGTGTGGGTGCTGCCAACGCGCGCGGCCCGGATTACGCGAATCAATCTGAGGCTTTGTTTTCCGGAGCAGACGCCGGCCTGGCGCCGACGCGTCGCCCGTCGTTCGCTGGTGGCGATGGCGCAGGCGCTGACCGAGGCCCCCTGGCTGTGGCGCGCGGACGCCGCCCGTCTCGAGACGCTGAGCGCATCGCCGACCCCCAGCCAGCAGGCGGCAGAGCGGGCGCCCGGGCAGGCCCTGTTCCTGGTGACCCCCCACCTGGGATCCTGGGAGTTTGCGGGGCTGGACACTGCGCGTTTTGGGACGATGACCACCTTCTACAGCCCGCTGCCGATCCCGGAGCTGGACCGCTGGGTAAGGGCGGCCCGGGCGTCGACCGGTGCGCGTCTGGCCCCGGCGAACCGGGAGGGCCTGCGCCAATTGCAGGCGGCGCGCAATCGAGGCGAGCTCATCGGCATCCTGCCGGACCAAAGCCCGCGGCAGCCCGCTGTGGTTTTCGCCCCCTTCTTCGGCCAGCCCACGCCGACGATGACCCTGCTCCCGCGTCTGCTGCGCGGCCGCGAGGACCGGGTGATCTTTCTTTTTGCCGAGCGCCTGCCCCGCGGCCGCGGCTTTCGCTACCACCAGATCGACGCCGGCCCGGAAGTCGCCGACCCCGATCCGCAGCGCGCCGCCGAGGCCATCAACCGCCTGGTCGAGACCCTGGTGCGCCAGTGCCCGGAACAATACAACTGGGCGTACAAGCGGTTTCACCCCGCGCCTCCAGGCACCCCGAGCCCCTATCGCCGGTGACCGCCGGCGTTGCACCGTCGCCGGGGAGGTCCGCAACGCTCTGGCGGGACGCCGTGAATACATCCCTGTAGGCTTGACGGCAGCTTCCCTGCTGCCGACACCCGCCAGAGCGTTGCGGACCTCCCCGGCGGCGCCCTGCTGGAATCGGGCGCGAAAACACCGGCCCGGTAGCCTGTAGGGTGGGTGAAGCGCAGCGCACCCACCCTACACGGACGATCGAGCCCCGGCCGCACGCCGTTGGGCTTACACCCCGCACGGCTTGGGCACGGCCCGAGGGGAGCGGCTAGGGCCGTGGTGGGGGCTTAGCCGACGTTGCCGTACTCCACGGCGGTGCCGAGCCAGCGGCGGATCAGGGTCTGGGTGCGCTGGCGGTCGGGGAAGACCGTCTGCGCCAGGCGCGTGGCGGCCTCCATCAGATCCTGGTCGCGGCCCCAGTCGGCGATGCGGTAGGCGTGGTCGCCGGTCTGGCGGGTGCCGAGCATCTCGCCGGGGCCGCGGATCTGCAGGTCCACCTCGGCGATCTCAAAGCCATTGTCGCTGCGGCGCAGCGCCTCCAGGCGGGTCTGGGCGACCTCGCCGAGCGGCGCCCGGTACAGCAGCACGCAGGCGCTGGCGCGATGGCCGCGGCCGACCCGTCCGCGCAACTGGTGCAGCTGCGACAGCCCCATGCGCTCGGCGTTCTCGATGATCATCAGGCTGGCGTTCGGCACATCGACCCCGACCTCGATCACCGTGGTGGCCACCAGCAGATCGATGTCGCCGTTGCGAAAGGCGTCCATCGTCTGATCGCGCTCAACGCCTTTCACGCGCCCGTGGACGCGCTCGATGCGCAGGTCGGGCAGCGCCGCACGCAGGCGCTCGGCGGTGCTCTCGGCGGCCTCCGCCTCCAGCACGTCGGAATCCTCGACCAGCGGGCAGACCCAGTACGCCTGCACGCCCTCGCCGCAGGCGACCCGGATGCGCTCGATCACCTCGTCGCGGCGCTCGCTGCTGATCAGCGCGGTGCGCACCGGCGTACGCCCCGGCGGGCGCTCGTCCAGGATCGACTGATCGAGGTCCGCGTACAGCGACATCGCGAGCGTACGCGGGATCGGGGTGGCGGTCATGATCAGCTGATGCGGAACCGTGCCCTTGCCCTTGTCGCGCAGCGCCATGCGCTGGTGCACGCCGAAGCGGTGCTGTTCGTCGATGATCGCAAGCCCCAGCCGCCGAAAGCCGACCAGATCCTGGAACAGCGCATGGGTGCCGACCGCGAGCGTACAGGCGCCCGAGGCGAGATCGGCGAGTAGCGCGTCGCGTTCGCCCTTGGGCTGGCGGCCGCCGAGCCAGGCCAGCCGGATGCCCAGCGGCTCCAGCCACGCCGCGAGGTTGCGCGCGTGCTGGCGCGCGAGCAGCTCGGTGGGGGCCATGAAGGCCACTTGGTAGCCCGCCTCGATCGCCGTAAGCGCGGCCGCAACCGCGACCAGGGTCTTGCCGGAACCGACGTCGCCTTGCAGCAGTCGATTCATCGGCTGCGCGCGCGCGAGGTCCACACGGATCTCGGTGATCGCCCGTTCCTGGGCACCGGTGAGCCGGAAGGGAAGTTCGGCCACCAGACGCGGCCACAGGCTCTCGGCCGGCCTCAGCGCCGGTGCCTTGCCCTGCGGGCGGTCGCCGGCATGCAGCATCAGCGCGAGCTGGTGCGCGCACAGTTCCTCGAGCACCAGACGGCGCAGCGCGGGGCTGCGTCCGGGGGCCGGTGAAGGTACGAGTTCGCTCTGTGCCGGCGCTTGGGCGGTGTGGAAGTGGGCGCCGGCCGGTGGGGCCGATTCGGTTGGGGGCGGTATGAGTTCGTGCTGCGCCGGGGATTGCGTGGTGGGGGGGCGGGCGCCGGCCGGTGGGGCCGTGTCGGCTGGTGGTTGGTGAGCCGCGTGCAGGGCGGTCGCGAGGTCGGGGAGGCCTTCGCGCTGCAGTTCGGGGAGGACGTCGGGCAGCCGGGCGGCCTCGGGTAGCACTTGGCCCACCAGATCGCGCAGCAGGCGCTGGGACAGGCCGTCGGCGGCTGGATAGATCGGTGTGAGCACCGTGTCCAGGGGGGGTGGCACCTCGCGCAGCACGCGGTAGTCCGGGTGCACGCATTCCTGCGTGCCGGGCAGCCCCCGGATCTCGCCAAAGGCCCGGACCCGGGTGCCGGTCGCCAGGGCTTGGCGCTGGGTCGCGCCGAAGTGGAAAAAGCGCAGCAGCAGTTGGCCGTGGTCCTGTTCCAGACGCACCAGCAGCATGCGCCGACGCCCGTGGACGACCTCGGTGCTCGCCACGGTGCCCTCGAACAGCGCGGCGGTGCCGCTGCGCAGCGCCGCGAGCGGGGTCAGGCGGGTGCGGTCCTCGAAGCGCAGCGGCAGGTGCAGCAGCAGGTCGTGAATCCGGAGCAGCCCGAGACGCGCGAGCTTCTCGGCCTGTTTCGGGCCGACCCCCTTCAGGGTGGTCAGCGGGGCGTCGAGATCCATTCGGCGCCAGGCCTCCCGGGGAGCGCGTCAGCCACGGGGCAGGTACAGGATGGCATCCATCTCCACCTCCGCCCCCTTGGGCAGCGCCGCGACGCCGATGGCCGCCCGCGCCGGGTAGGGCTCGCTGAAGAGATCGGCCATCACCTGATTGACCAGCGGGAAATGGCTGAGGTCGGTCAAAAAGACGTTCAGTTTGGCGATGTCGGCGAGAGAACCGCCGGCCGCGGTGGCGATGGCGCTCAGGTTGTCGAAGACCTGTCGGATCTGCGCCTCCATGCCGTCCTCGACCAGCTCCATGGTCGTCGGTCGCAGCGGGATCTGGCCCGATAGGTACACGGTGTCGCCGACGCGCACCGCCTGGGAGTAGGTGCCGATGGCGGCCGGAGCGGCGTCGGTCTGGATGATCTCTCGGGTCATGATGGGAATTCTCCGCAAGGCGATGGAATCAAGACGCGACCATACCGGAACCGGACCGTCAGCAACACGGGCCAGCAGGTCGGGTGTGGGGCGACGGTGCAGTCGAACCGTTCCGGTCGATCAGCTCCGGTCGGGCAGCTCCGGTCGGGCGGCTCCGGTCGGACGACCCCGGTTCCGTCGGTCCGGTCGATCAGCCCCGATTGCGTTGCACGCGCAGCACGTCGTGGAGGCGGCGTAGGGAGCGGATGATTTGGGCGAGGTGGTGGCGGTTGCGGACGGTGATTACGAAGGTCATCGCGGTCGAGTGGCCGTCGCGCTCGTCGAAGGAGATGTGCTCGATGTTGGAGCCGTGGTCGGCGATCGCTGAGGCCATCTCTGCCAGCACCCCGCGGCGGTTGGCCGTTTGTGCGCGCATGCACACGGCGAACTCCGCGCCGGCCTCGTTCGACCACTCCAGCGCCACGGTCTTGTCATTGCGATCGCGCTGTTCGGCGACATTGCCGCAGGCCTCCCGGTGCACGACCAGGCCGCGCCCGGCACTGAGCAGGCCGAGCACCGGATCCCCGGGGATCGGATAACAGCAGCGGGCGTAGTGCACCACCAGCCCCTCGGTGCCCTCGACCGCGAGCGCGGTACCGGATTCGTCGGCCACGTTGCCTTCGATCGGTTCCTGGCCCACCAGCTGCCGCGCCACCAGCGTCGCGATGCGGTTGCCCAGGCCCACCTCGATCAACAGGCCGTCGATGTCCGCGAGCTTCATTGCATCCAGCGTCTGGTCCAGGCGCACCGGCGAGACCTGACTGAGGCTTTGGCCCAGGCCGGACAGCGCTTTTTCCATCAATCGGCGCCCGAGCACGACCGCCTCGCCCGCCTGCAGGGACTTCAGGCAATGGCGGATGCTGGAGCGGGCCTTGCCGGTGACCACGAAGGACAGCCAGGCCGGGTTCGGCCGGGCGCCGGCGGCGGTGACGATCTCGACCGTCTGTCCGCTTTGCAGGCGCGCCGAGAGCGGAGCCAGCTGGCGGTCCACCTTCGCCGCGACGCAATGGTTGCCGACATCCGAATGCACCGCATAGGCGAAGTCCACCGCGGTGGACCCGCGTGGCAGCACCATGATCTCGCCGGCCGGGGTGAAGGTGTAGACCTCCTCGGGGAACAGGTCGATCTTCACGTTCTCGAGGAATTCGATCGAGCTGCTGACGCTGTTCTGGATCTCCAGCACGTCCTTCAGCCACTCGCGCGCCCGGCTCTGGGCCGAGGCTGCATGGCCGTCTCCGGCTTTGTACTGCCAGTGCGCGGCGATGCCGCTTTCGGCGACCCGATCCATCTCGGCGGTGCGGATCTGGATCTCGATCGGCATGCCGTGCGGGCCGAAGAGCTGGGTGTGCAGTGACTGATAGCCGTTCGATTTCGGGATCGCGATGTAGTCCTTGAAGCGCCCGGGCACCGGCTTGTACAGGTTGTGCACGATTCCCAAGGCGCGGTAGCAGGCGTCGACACTGGTCACCACGATGCGGATCGCGAAGACGTCCACCACGTCCTTGAACGGTTGGTGCTTCTCGCGCATCTTGTTGTAGATGCTGAAGAGGCTCTTCTGGCGCCCGCTGATCCGGGCCTCCAGGCCGACCGCGGAGACGCGCTGGGCGATCGCCTCCTCGATGTTCTGCGTCGGCTCGCGCCGGTTGCCGCGGGCGCGCCGGACCGCCTCGTCGAGCACCGCAAAGCGCAGCGGGTGCAGCGCGGCGAAGCCCAGTTGCTCGAGTTCCCGGCGGATCTTGTTCATCCCCAGGCGCTGCGCGATCGGCGCGTAGATCTCCAGCGTCTCGCGGGCGATGCGCCGGCGCTTGTCCGGGCGCATCACGCCGAGCGTGCGCATGTTGTGCAGGCGGTCGGCCAATTTGATCAGGATCACCCGGATGTCCCGGGTGATCGCGAGCATCATCTTGCGGAAGTTCTCGGCCTGGGCCTCGGCCTTGGTGCCGAACTGCAGGTGGGTCAGCTTGGACACGCCATCGACCAGGTCCGCGACCTCGGCGCCGAACTCGTGCCGGATGCGCTCCTTGCTGGTCGCGGTATCCTCCATCACGTCGTGCAGGATCGCGGCGATGATCGCCTTGTGGTCCATGCGCATCTCGCCCATGGTCCGGGCGACCGCGAGCGGATGGTAGATGTAGGGCTCTCCGGTCTGGCGGGTCTGCCCCTCGTGCGCCTCGGCGCCGAAGAGGTAGCCCCGGTAGACCTCCTCGACCTGTTCCGGGTCGAGGTAGGACTCCAGTTCAGCGCACAGGTCGCTGATCAGGAAACGGCTGGAGTCGGTCGGCGGTTCGACGACGGCCCCGACATTGGGTATCGCGGCGCTCATGGTCGTTCGGGCTAGCGCTCGTCGGCGTCCAGCTGCTCCAGGTGCCGGATGGTGCTGAAGTCCAGCATCTGAGGCTGCGGGCGCTCGTCGGGTTCGTCGAAGACCTCCGGGCCGACCAGGCCGGCGGCGATCTCGCGCAGCGCGATCACCGTGGACTTGTCGTTGTCTTCGGGCACGCGGGGCTCTTTGCCGTGGGCGATGTGCCGGGCGCGGCGCGCGGCCATCAACACCAGTTCAAAGCGGTTGTCGACGTGTTCGAGGCAGTCCTCGACGGTTATACGGGCCATTTTGACTCCAAAAAATGAGAAGGATCCAGACCCTCATACTACGCTGAGGCGGGCCGACCTTCCAGCAGCGTGGCGATCATGCTGCGGTGCCGCAGGCGTTGTTCCTCCGTGCGCAGGTGATTGGCCTGGAAGATACTGGCCAGATCCTGCACCGCCTGGTCGAAATCGGCGTTGATCACGGTGTAGTCGTATTCGTCGAAATGGGCGCTGTCGGATTCGGCGTCGCGCAGCCGGCGCTGGATCACCGCCTCGTCGTCCTGCCCGCGACCGTGCAGGCGCCGCTCCAATTCGGTGCGCGAGGGGGGCAGAATGAATACCGACCGGCACTCGGGGATGGCCGCGCGAACCTGCCGCGCGCCCTGCCAGTCGATCTCCAGGATCACGTCGCAGCCGGTCTCGAGCTGGCGCAGCACGGCGGCGCGCGAGGTGCCGTAGAAGTTGTCGAAGACCTTCGCGTGCTCGAGCAACTCGCCAGCCTCGATCATGTCCAGAAACTGCTCGGCCTGGACGAAGTGATAATGCTCACCGCTCACCTCGCCAGCCCGAGGCCGCCGTGTCGTATGCGATACCGACAGTGCCACGTTGTCCAGTTTCTGCAACAGGGCGGCGACCAGGCTGGTCTTGCCGGCCCCCGAGGGCGCGGAAACAATATATAGCGTGCCGCAAGGGGTCGTGTTGGCTTCGGTCATCAGGGCGGTCCGGGGTATTTAGTGGACGCCAAAGTGTATCATCCGCGCCCAATATCCCGAATGCCGCGCCTCTCCAACGACCCATGAGCCTGAAGGGGAGCCGTGATTCGCACGTGAGGTGCGTCTGAAGGTCGACCCTTGGGTCAGCCGGCGCTCACCCCGCCCCGTCTGCGGCGGTCCGTAATGACGGGAGGACTGGGATTTCCGTGATTTGCGAGCGTGGCCATCTTCCGGCGCGCGTCAAGGAATTCTGCAGGCGCACAAACCGTCCACGATGGGACAGGAAGGAACAAACTCAGGAGTCGGCGAGCCGCAGCCTCCGGGTGTGGCTTGAATATTGCTCTAGTCATTGTCATAGCCCCCGGGCACCGAACTTCGAGAGGAAACCACCATGGCAGAACGACCCGTCAGCGAAGAGATGCTCAATGCCTTTGTCGATCGGCAGCTTGCGCCGGAGGACCGGCTGCGGATCCTGCGCACGGTCGCCGCCGACGGTGGACTGGGCCAGGAAATCTGCGAACGCCACCGGGTGAAGGAATTGCTCAACCTGGCCTATGTGCACCATGCCCCGCCCCTGCGCCCGGCCCGCGACTGCCGAGCCCGATTCTGGCGCTGGTGGCGCCCGGAGCATCGCCACTGAGGTGCTGCTTCGCCATCCGGTCGTCCCGCTAACGCGCGTCATTCCTGATCGCGTCATTTCGCGCTCCGCACCCCCGCTCGGCCTCCCGGATCAGCCTGCGGCTGTCCGGGGTCACGGCTGCTGAAAATGGCAGGTGGCTGCCACGGGTGACAGCCGAGGGCGGGGTTTCCGGGGTCAGGAAGGACGCTGAAGGTGGACGGCGAGCCAGATGCAGCAGGGATGGGTGGAGGTGCGGTGGACACGGTGCGGGGTGTGCGCCGGGATCAGGTGGTAATCGCCCGGTTGCAGGGGCAGGATCGCGCCGTCGATCCACAACTCGGCCTCGCCTTGTAGCAGGCAGACCCATTCGTCCGTGTCCTGATCGTACCGGGTGGGTTCCGGACGATCGCTACTGACGATGCGTTCGATTCGGACGTGTGGCGTGGACAGCAGTTCCTCGAAGGCCTCGCCCTGATCCATGCGGGGCAGATGGGCAAAGAGATTACCGGCCGGACCGGGGCGGGATTCGCGCATCATGGCGCTCCAGGGCTAGACTCCAGGCTCCATTTTCCTTCAGGAACGGGGTGCGATGTGGTGATCTGGCGCACAGGGTTTATCGTCCTGATCCTGTTCCTGATGGCGACCGCCGGCAGCGCCCAGGCCGGCTTCACGGTGGACCTGGAGGACGGCGACCGTCTGGAGGTCGACGTCTTCGGTGAAGCCGGCGAGGGGCCGCTGATTCTGTGGCTGGTGAACCAGTATGGCGAACTCGAGACCCCGAGGCTGCTGATCGAAGACCTGGTCGCGCGGGGTGCCACCGTCTGGCGCACGGATCTGCTGGAGGCGCTGTTGCTTCAGCGCAGCAGCGGGGCGGTGCGGGGGCTGGACGGCGCGCCGGTCGCCGCACTGCTCGCGGCCGCGGTGCGTTCCGGGCAGGGTCCGGTGGTCGTCGTGGGTTGCGATCGCATGGCCGCACCGCTGTTGCGTGGTCTGCGTCACTGGCAGCAGCAGGCCGACGACCCGACCGCGGTCGCCGGCGGCATCCTG
>PWGH01000249.1 GCA_003555285.1 Thioalkalivibrio sp. | reverse complement strand
CTTGGCCGGATCCTCGACCCCCCAGTGCGTCCGCAACGCCGGGGCCAGATAGACCGGACAGGTCTCCCCGGCGGCATTGGCGCACACGGTGATGACGATGTCTGGGACTTCCGGCAGGTCGTCCCAGGATTTGCTGAAATATCCGGCCGTCGGGATCCCCTCCCGCTCCAGCAAGGCCAGCGCGCGGGGATGGACCTGCCCGGTCGGCTGACTCCCGGCGCTCATCGCACGCCATCCCGGAGGGGCCAGGTGGTTGATCACCGCTTCTCCGAGGATGGAACGACAGGAGTTTCCGGTACACAGAACCAGTATTTTCATAAGCTTCCTTTCGATCGGCCGCGCGCTACGACCCGTTGGAGGTCAGTTGGAGGTCGAATTCAATGCCCGGCAGCGCCGGAGCAACCGCCGGCGCAACCACCGGCCAGGGGCTTGCGGTCACGAGGCTCAGCGGCTGCCCCGATGGGATCGTTTCCACCCCGTTCGGCTCCGGCGAGTTCCAGCAGACGCGCGAGGCCGACCGGTTCCTCGCGCAACAGCGGGACCACCGCATAGCGGCGGGCGTGGGTCGAGGCCACCTGCGCGATCTGCGGCGCCTCGTTGCCGGCGCGCTGGCGCAATAGTGGCGAGGTCGTCATAGTGGCAGCGATGCTCTGATTGACGATCCAGGCCCAGGGCTCGATGCCCGCCCGGCGCAAATCCGATTGCAGACTGGCCGCCTCCAGCACCGGGGTGGTCTCCGGCAGGGTGACGATCAGCACCCGGGTCTGCGCCGGATCCTGCAGTTGCATCATCGGCGTGGTGTAGTGCAGGCCGGAACCGCCCATCTGCCGCGAGACCTCGCGATGATAGGCCCCGGTCGCATCCAGCAGCAGCAGGGTATGCCCGGTGGGGGCGGTATCCATGATCACGAACTTGTCGGCCGCCTCCCGGATGATCCGCGAGAAGGCCTGGAATACCGCGATCTCCTCGGTGCAGGGAGAGCGCAGATCCTCCTCGAGCAGGGCCCGGCCTTCGGCATCCAGCGATTGCCCCTTGCTCTGCAGCACGTGGCGCCGGTAGCGTTCGGTTTCCTCGAGCGGATCGATCCGGCTGACCGTCAGCGTATCGAGTTCCTCCGCCAGCGTTTCCGACAGGTGCGCGGCCGGATCGGAGGTGGTGAGGTGCACCGGCAATCCCCGCTGTGCCAGGGTGACCGCGAGGCTCGCCGCGAGCGTGGTCTTGCCCACGCCACCCTTGCCCATCAACAGCACCAGGCCATGGCCTTGCGCCGCGATCGCGTCGACGAGATCGACCAGCGGCGGCGCCTCGGGCGAACGAGGTGCAGCGGAATCCGGACCGGCCGCCCGCGTGGCCCTCGCTTGTTCGGTGAAAAGCTGCCCCAGGGCCTCCAGGCCCACCAGATTGAAGGGCTTCAAGGCCAGCCGGTCCTGCGGCAGGTCGCGTAACACCGGCACCATCGCCTCCAGCGCCTGCTGTTCACGCCGATGAATGGCTTCGGCCAGCGGATCGCCGGCACCGTCGGCGTCCGGCAGCACCCCGTTGACCACCAGATACTGGCGCTTCAGACCGATGGCGGCCAATTCGTCGTGCGTGCGCGCGATCTCGCGCAGACTGCCCTGCTGCGCCCGGGCCACCAGCACCAGGCGCGTCCGCTCGGGGTCGGCCAGCGCGGCCACCGCGGCCGCATACTGCGCCCGCTGCTTGTCGAGGCCCGCCAGCGGTCCGAGACACGAGGCATCACCCTTGCCGGCCTCGAGGAAACCGCTCCAGGCCCCGGGCAGTTGCAATAACCGGATCGTGTGCCCGGTGGGTGCGGTATCGAAGACGATGTGCTCGAAGCCTTGCGTGGCCTGGGAGTCCGTCAGTAGCGCGGTGAACTCGTCGAAGGCCGCGATCTCGGTGGTGCAGGCCCCGGAGAGCTGTTCCTCGATACCCAGGACCACCGCATCCGGCAGCACGCCGCGCACCGGCCCCAGGATCTTGTCCCGGTACCCCTGCGCCGCCTGCTGCGGATCGATCTCGAGCGCTGTGAGTCCGGAAACCATCGGAACCGGGGTCAGCCGATTGCCGATTTCGATCCCGAAGACCTGACCGACATTCGAGGCCGGATCGGTGCTCACCAACAACACGCGCCGGCCCTGCTCGGCCAGATGAATCGCGGCGGCACAGGCAATCGAGGTCTTGCCGACCCCACCCTTGCCGGTGAAGAAGAGATAGCGCGGGGGATCGGTGAGAAAGTGCAGGTGCGGATCCGCCATCAGCAGTTCCCGCCACCGCCGCAGCAACCGGATCCGGCGGAGTCGGGCTCAGCCACAGCATCGGGTCCTTCCGTCGCGCTGGTCTCGCTGGCGGGGCCGGCCACACGCACGGGGATGCCGAGCTCGACCCCCGCCCAACGGGCGAGCTCGTCGCGACTCGGATAGCGCCCGGCGAGCGCGACCTCCCCGTCCACCAGGATCACCGGCAGGGCCGTTTCGCCGGAGCGCTCGAGTAGTACGCGCACCGGCGCGTGTTCGACAAAGGCCATCGGCTGCTGCGCGAGATTGAAGCGTTCGAGCGCAATGCCCTTGCGCCGGGCCCAGTCCACGTCCGCGGAGAACTGCACCAACTGCTGGTCGACGTCCACGCCGCAAACCCCGGTGCTGCAGCAGAGCGAGGGATCGAATACCTGGATGTTGTTCATTGGGAGACTCCATGAATGGTTGAAGGGTTGGGCACTAGACGCGACGAAAGAGGCGCACGGGATCCGCATCCGCGCTGGCCGATCAGGATCGAGCGCGAACCCGGCGGGGGTTCGGCGAAGGAAGGTCTTCGGACACAGCCCTATCGGCGCCCCGCCTATCGGGACCCAGACCATCGGCGCCCAGACCGGCGCACTGCCCCGGATCGCCGGCACAGCATTCTTCGGTCAGGTAGCCGATCAGGTTCACCATCAAGGGCATGTTCGCCCGATACCGCTGATAACGGCCTTCCTGCACCACCGTCACCAGGCCCGCGTGGGTCAGGGTCTTCAGGTGGAAGGACAAATTGGTCGGCGGAAGATCCAGGGTGGTCGCGATCTCGCCGGCCACCATGCCCGCCGGACCCTGACGCACCAGAAGCCGGAAGACCTCCAGGCGCACCCCGGAGGCCAAGGATTCGAAGATGCGCGTCGCTTGGCTCTGATCCATGGACCAACACTACAAGTTTCGTTGAACCCTTGCAATGACAGGCGAGAATCGACCGTGCGCTCGCCGTGTCGGTCAGTCTGCAACATTCGTCCGTTCAGCCCGAAACACCCGGTCGGTTCCGGCCGGAACACCCGTCGGTTCAATCCGAGACAATCGTGCCCAGCACGGTGAAACCGCCGAAGTCGTCGGGCTCGACCACGACCATATCGCCGGGCTCCGTTTGCTGGAAGGTGATGGTGTTGATGTTGCTGCGATGGCTCACCAGGATCAGCGTGCCTTCGCCGGCGAAGTCACCGATCCGCTCGCGCACGTCCTCCATCAACCACTCGGCCTCCGATTCCGGCATCATTTCGACCAGGTTCAGCGCACCCCAGGCCTGATGATCGCCAAACGCCCGCTGTGCGGTCTGACGGGCCCTGCAGTATTCGCTGCTCATCACCGTATCGACGGCAACGCCTTGCGCGCGAAGCCGTTCGCCCAGACGCTCGGCCTGCATCTGCCCTTCCGGACTCAGATCCTGTTCCTGGCTGCAATCCCCGTCGGCCGACAGGTGCATCGAAACCTCGGGCGTGGCCTCGGCGGACTGGGCATGACGCAGCATCACCACCTTGCCCCCTTCGGCAAGCGCAGCCCACAGGGCCTCCTCCTCGGCGGCCAGCGCACCGCTGGTTCCCACCATCAGGGTCAGGCTGGAAAGCACCAGCGGAATGCAGCGGGCGATCGAGGTGGTTCTCATGAATTTGCTCCTGGGTATGAAAGGCATTCGGGAATGGGTGTTCCGGGTACCGGCGAGCCGGGCGCGGCGTTCCGACACAACGACTACGCATACTCGACGTCACAGCGTCCAAACTATTCCCTCAAGCGCCCCATGGTTACGGCCGGCACGCACCTTCCCGTCGAGGACCACGTCCAACACCAATGACCCTCACCGCACACGCCATCAAGCATCCCGAGTGGCATGGCACGCCATCAAGCGGACCGGCCCATCCCCTGCGAGCTCAGAGGTTCGCAGTTGTCAGGCGCCTGACAAAACCGGATCGCACACAAGGGGAATAAGGTGTGGTCTCGGCAACGTCTAGATTACCGTCGTTCACTTCATCAAGGCGAAAATCGATGGACACCGATTCCCGATCAGGAACACGCGCATTCACCGGACTGGCCTGCCTGCTGGCCTTGTCCACCGCCCCGCTCGCGTTCGCCCAGGCGGACACCGATCGTTCAATCGACGAGATCCTGGAACCGGTTCAGTTGACCGAGCGGGTTTATTATTTCTACGGCTCGATCGAAGCTCGTGAACCCATCAACCTGGGCATGAACAACAACACCGGCTTCGTGGTGACCGACGCCGGCGTCGTGTTGATCGACAGCGGACCCAATGCCCACGTCGCCGAGCGCATCGCCGAGGCCGTGGCCACGGTGACCGACCAGCCGATCACCCACGTGGTCAATCTGGGCAGCCAGGACCACCGCTGGCTGGGCAATGGCTGGTTTCTGGATCAGGGGGCCGAGATCGTCGCCCTCGCCCGCACCGCCAGCACCCAGTTGGACTACGGCGCCTCCCACATGAACCGCTCGACGCGAACCCTGGGTGAAGCGGCGATGGCCGGCACCGTGCCCACCGTCGCGCCGGATCCGGTCGATGCCGATCAGCACGTGCTGGAACTCGGCGGTACGCGCATCGAGCTGCATTACATCGCCCACGCGCACTTTCCCGGCGACATCATGGTGCACGTGCCCGAAGAGCGCGTGGTCTTTACCGGAGACGTCGTCTACACCCAGCGCATCGTCGGTATCCATGCCTGGAGCGATCCCGCCGGCAAACTCGAGAATTTTCGCCAACTGGAGGCCTGGGACCCGGCGATCGTCGTTCCCGGACACGGCGAGGCCACCGACATGGCCACCGCCCGACGCGACGCCGGCGACTACCTCGAGGTGCTGGTCGAGGGGGTGCGTGCCGGCATCGAGGACTGGGAGACGCTGGATGAAACCGTCGAGCGCCTGGCCGATCAGCCGGCCTTCGAGCATCTGCTGCACTTCGATGCCTGGCACCGGCGCAATCTCCACCAGACCTACCTGATCTTCGAGGCCGGGCTCTAGGTTCAACCATGGACCCACGGCACAGCCACACCGGTGGGCCCGCCCGCCGGACGCGCGCATCCGCACCCGTCCAATACGCGCTGCGCGCAGCGCTGGGTGGATGGGTGTTGCTGGCCGAGGGCGCGCACGGTTTGTGTGCACTGTCGCTGGGCGACGCGCCCGAGGTGCTGATCGGGGACCTGCGCAGCCACTGGCCGGCGGCCGCAGCGCACACCGGGGGCGGCGACTTCGAACGACGGATCCACCGGGTCATGGCGTTCCTGGAACGTCCGCGCGAGGGCCTCGAGCTCCCGCTCGACGTGCACGGCACGCCGTTTCAGCAACGCGTCTGGCAGGCCCTGTGCGAGATCCCCTTCGGCGAGACCCGGAGTTACAGCCAGATCGCCGCGCAGATCGGAGCGCCCCGCGCGGTCCGGGCCGTTGCCGGCGCCTGCGCGGCGAACCCGCTGGCCGTGGTGATTCCGTGTCATCGGGTGGTCCGCCAGGACGGGGCACTGGCCGGCTATCACTGGGGTATCCGCTACAAGATCGCGTTGCTGGACGCCGAACGCAGGGCGTTGGCAGTCAGCCCCAGCCCCGCAGCCGAATCGGTAGCGTCTAGCCCTTGATGCAGATCACCGGTTCCACCCGGGCCACCCGGCGCGCCAGGCCGGCCGCCTCGGTCGCCTGTGCGATCCGATGGATGTCCTTGTAGGCTCCCGGCGCCTCTTCCGCCACGCCGCGCAGGCTGGGACTGCGAATGAGGATGCCCCGAGCCGCCAATTCGTCGACCAGCTGCCGCCCGCGCCACTGGCGCGTCGCCTGATGCCGGCTCATCGCCCGTCCGGCGCCGTGGCAGGCGGAACTGAAGGAACGGTTCTCACTGGCCGGCGTGCCGACCAGGATGTAGGAGCCCGTCCCCATCGAGCCGCCGATCAGCACCGGCTGACCCACGTCCCGCAATGCCGGCGGGAGATCCGGATGCCCGGGGCCCAGCGCCCGGGTCGCCCCCTTGCGATGAAGGTACAGTTCGCGCACCTCGCCCTCGACCGCGTGGCGTTCGTGCTTGCAGGTGTTGTGCGAAACGTCGTACAGCAGCTCGAGTTCCGCCTGCGGAAGCATCGTGGCCACGGTCTCGCGGGTCAGGTGGGTCAGGATCTGGCGGTTTGCGAGCGCACAATTGATCGCCGCGCGCATCGCGCCCAGGTAGCGCTGGCCGAGCTCGGATTCGATCGGTGCGCAGGCCAGTTCCCGCTCCGGCAGGTGGATCCCCAGGCCCGGCGCGGCCCCCACCATCTCGCGCAGGAACTCGGTACCGATCTGATGCCCAAGGCCTCGCGAGCCGCAATGGATGGTGATCACGATCTGGTCCTCGAAGAGCCCGAAGGCCGCCGCGGTCTTCGTATCGAAGATTTGGGTGACCTGCTGCACCTCGAGGTAATGGTTGCCACTCCCCAGGGTCCCCATCTCCCGGCGCTGCCGCTTGCGCGCCTGCGGCGACACGTTGTCTGGCTCGGCCCCCGCCATGCAGCCGCCCTCCTCGATCCGCTCCAGATCGGCCGCGACGCCGTAACCCTGATCGACCGCCCAGGCCGCGCCGCCGCGCAGCATGTCGGTCATCGCTGTGGCATCGAGCGTGATCCTTCCGGTGCTCCCGACCCCGGCGGGAATGGTCGCGAACAACGCATCCGCGAGCTCGGACTTGACCGCATCGATCGCCGCGCGATGCAGCCCGGTAGTCAGAGTACGCACGCCGCAGGAGACGTCGAAGCCGACTCCGCCTGCGGAGACCACGCCGCCCAACTGCGGGTCGAAGGCGGCGACGCCGCCGATCGGAAAGCCGTAGCCCCAATGGGCATCCGGCATCACATACGAGGCCGCGACGATCCCCGGCAGCATGGCGACGTTGGCCGCCTGTTCGGCGACCTTGTCGTCCATGTCGCGGATCAAGTCCGCGTCTCCGTAGATGATCACCGGTACCCGCATGGCGCCGTAGGGCTCGAGTTTCCAAGCGGTGTCGGAAAGCGCGGTGAATCGGTTCAGGTCCATGGTCGCTGACCTCCGTGATCGGTGGCGTCCGCCCATCGTTGTGCTGTGTGCGACTGCAGCGCTCCGGGGATCACCCGTCGCAGGATCGCCCGCCGCGAGCCGGCACCGCCGGTGCCCGGGGCAGCCGCCGCCGGGCAGCCGCCTCAGATATCCAGCACGCACTGCGCCACCCAAACGCCCCCCGGCGTCCGATGCACAGACAAACCGGTGAAGGTGGCACCCTTGATCTCGACCGCCGGCTGCTGCCGGAGAACATCGACCGCCTCGCCCCAGGCCCGGGCATGAAGGCCCTGTTCGTCGATGCGCACGCGAAAGCGCGAGAACAGGCGGTTGCTGGTCACCATTTCGTAGATGATCGCATTCAGGAAATCGTACAACAACAGATCCGGATCCGCGGGCGCGCAATGCAACTCGACCGACTCGACGGGGGCGACCGCGGACAATTCCACCACCACGGCAGTCAGTGCCTCGGCCGTGGCCGCGAAGGCCTCCTCCAGCGTTTGACCGTAGCCCCGCACGCCCATATCCGCCTCGTGTGGAAAATGCTCCCATCGCCTCGCGGTTTCCGGTGCCGATGGCGTCTCTTGAGGGTCTTCAGGTGCAGCCGTCACGGGGCGACCTCCCCAGGTTCGTGACCGCGGGTTGGGGTTCGCGGTGTTGTGGTGGCGTCTCGGGCCTGGTGGGCCCGCTGCACTTGGCCCACCCTACACGCTACCGACGCAGGAAAGTCGCTGCCCTTGCCCTTTCATGAAAAAAGCTGATCCCAGTGGAGGGCGCAGCCCTGTTCGCGGGTGTCGGCCGCATGGAAGCGGCCGTCAAGCCTACAGGGACGTATTCACGGCGTCCCGCCGGAGCGTCACGGACCTTCCCTGCGGTTCGGAGCCACAGGCCTAGGGTCAGCGCAGTGAGGGGGCTCGGGCCTGGTGGGCCCGCTGCGCTTGGCCCACCCTACAAAGGCCCACCCGGACGTCTTACTCTGCGTCGGCGAGGGCCAGGACCTCGCCGACGATGTCGTTCATCGTCACCAGCCCGACCATCTCGACGCCGTCCAGCACCACCAGCCGACGCAGCCCCTGCGTGACCATCAGGCTGGCGACATACTTGACGTTCATGCCTTGGGGGACCGTGATCACCGGCTTGGTGCAGACGTCGTAGACATTGATCAGGTCGATGTCGCCTTCCTCGGCGACGATCGTGCGCAGGATGGTGGTGTAGGTGACGATGCCATAGGCGTCCTGCTCGTCCCGGCGTTCGACCACCAGGGATTTCACATTGTGCCCCTTCATCTGCGCCATCGCCTCGCGCAGTGTGGCGAAGGGCGAGATGGTGATCACCCGGGTCTGCATGATGTCCTTGACCAGCATGTTGCCTCCAATAAAGCGGACGTCAGATCTCGTCCTTGATGTGCTGCTCGAAACTCTCGAGTTGGCGGGTGTCGATGCCGGCGATGTGGTCCAACGGCAGGGTGAACACCACCCCCTTGGAATGCTGGGTCAGATCCAGCCCGCGGGTCAGGGCCTTCATCACCGCGAGCGAGAGTTTCTTCTCCAGCACGCAAATCAGCACCACCTGGGCGCCCTCGTAGGTCAGCCCGAAGAAGGTCTTCTTCTCCTTCGCGCCGATCCCGCGGCCATCCAGCAGGGTCACGCCTCCGGCGCCGGCCTCCTTGGCGATGTCGATGGCCTTCTCTTCCAGATCCTCGGCGAGGATCGCGACCAGTACGGAAAATTTCATCAGGAGGTTCCTCTCCAGCGGTTGGCATGCTCCACCACAATGGCATACAGCATTACGGATATTATCGGAAAGATCGAGGCGAAGGCGATCAGGCCGAAGCCGTCGATCATCACGTTGCGGCCCTCGATCTGCGTCGCCAGGCCGATGCCCAGCGCGGTAACCAGGGGCACGGTCACCTCGGAGGTGGTCACCCCACCGAGGTCATAGGCCAGCGCCACGATGTACTTCGGCGCCAGGAAGGTCAGCACGATGACCACCGCATAGCCGGCCATGATGTAGTAATGGATAGGGTCCCCGGTGATGATGCGATGCACCCCGATGGTGATTCCCACCGCCACACCCACCGCCACCAGCAGGCGGATCACCGTGGCGCGCAAACGCCCCTTCGCCGCCTCCTCCGCCTTCTGACCGATGGCGATTAGCGCGGGTTCGGCCATCGTGGTGGCAAAGCCGATCGCAAAGGCGAAGAGATACAGGTAGAGCCACTGGTCCAGGCCGATCAGCTGGGCCGCCATGCTCTGGCCGATCGGGAAGAGCCCGAGCTTCAGACCGACCACGAAGGCATACAGGCCGACGATCACCAGCACGAAGCCGCCCATTACCTTGTGCACGTGGGCGACGTGCTTGCGGATCACCAGATACTGGAAGATCAACACCACCGCAATGATCGGCAGCACATCCCGGAACATCACCAGCAGATCCCGCAGCATGCCGAGCAGCACACTGCCGGCGACCTCACCGACCGCCTCCGTGACCTCCGGGTCCAGGACCTCGCGCAGGCTCTCGGTCACTTCCCGAGCCTCGCCGAAGCTGTACACGATGATGCCGTAGATCTGCACCGAGATCATCGGCACCATCACCGCGAGCCCGACCAGGCCAAAGCCATGGACCAGCGCATTGCGCCCGCGGATCGACATCGCAAGTCCAATGCCGAGCGCCGCGATCAGCGGCACGGTCACGATGTTCGTGGTCACGCCGCCGGAGTCGTAGGCCAGCCCGACGATCTCCTCCGGCGCGAAGAAGGTGACCGCGACCACCAGCAGGTACCCGACGATCATGTACCAGTGCAGGGGGTGCCCGAGCAGAATGCGCACCACACCCAGGGCCACGACCAGGCCGACCGACGCCGCGACCAGCACCCGCAGGATCAGCCCGCGGATCCGCCCCTCGCTGATCAGTTCCGCCTGCTCCGCCACTGCGATCAATGCCGGCTCGGCGATCACCGCGGCGAAACCCAGACAGAAGCCGAAGATCATCAGCAGCGGCAGCGAACCCTTGCGGGCGAATTCGTTGGAGAGGTTCTTGCCGATCGGGAAGATGCCGAGCTCCAACCCCTGCAGGAACAGGGCCACACCCAGCACCACCACCAGCAGACCGATGGTGATCGACAACCAGGCTTCGGGGACCTGCCGAATCACCAGGAACTGAAACACCCCGACCACCAGGATGATCGGCAGCAGGTTGCGAAACGAATGGTTCAGTAGATCGCGGAATTCCCTGAACTGATTCAGCATGAATGCG
Organism: Thioalkalivibrio sp.; assembly: GCA_003555285.1. Next base: position 9,801 of record PWGH01000249.1, on the reverse strand, counting down.
CCATGGGCCTCGTGATTCGTCCGTGTGTCCCTTCAGGGGAGTTCGCCGATCCGGGCTCTGAACGATGCAATATCTCGTCGACGCGGGGTCTCGGCAGAGGGATCATCGCCGCTGAAAGGCCTTCGCCCGAGCGTGGCCGGCACCTACTCGGCGGTGTCGGTCGCCATGGGTCCCAGGTTCCGCACAAAGGACCCGGTCAAGCGGTCCATGGTCTGGACATGGCGACCATAGCCGGGGAGCAGCTTGTTCCGTAGCACCGTCGCCATGCCTGCGGCATCCAGCACGCCGGTTTCCAGACGCCCGATGTAGGTTTCCCATTCGGCCAGGGCCGTCTCGTGTTCCGCCTTGTGCCGCGTCGCTGGCGGGAAGGCCACACGGGACATCAAGGCTTCTTCGCGGGCGAAATGTGCCCGATTGTGCTCGATGAAGTCCCGAAAGGCCGCCGTCAGCCGCGTGGAACCGCAATCGGCCAGGGCCAATAATCCATCGAACCGTTCGGCAGCCTGGTCGTGGTCATCGTCCATGAACCCCATCAGGGTCTGCTGCATGCCTATCGAATCGTTCATCCTCTGCTCCAACGAAAGATCTATATCGTATTCTTGGCCAAAACTCCCGCCCATACCAGAACCCTAGCTGAGCATAGGGCAACAAGGCGCATTTGCGTAGGATCACACCCGGGCTGATCACACCCGGGCTGACCACACCTTGGCCCATCGAACCCGCCCACTTCCGGAATCGGCGCTCAGCCCTAGCGCCGCCAGAAAGCCGGGGACAACAACACCAGCACCGTAAAGATCTCCAGGCGCCCGAGCAACATCGAGAGTACCAGAACCCATTTGCTGAAGGTGTTGATCCCGGCGTAGTTTGCGCCGACATCGCCCAGGCCGGGACCGAGGTTGTTCAACGTGGCCCCGACGGCGGAGAAGGCCGTCACTTGATCGAGCCCGGAGGCCATCAACAGCAGCGTCATCAACGCAAAGGCCAGGACATAGGCCGCCATGAATCCCCAGACGGCCTCGACCACGCGATCCGGCATAACCTTGTCGTTGACCTTGACGGCGATATGGGCGTGCGGATGAATCAGTCGCCGAATCTCCCGCGCACCCTGCTTGAACAGCAGCAGGACCCGAATCACCTTCATGCCGCCGCCGGTGGAGGCGGTGCAGCCACCGACGAAGGACAGGAAGATCAGCATCACCGGCAAAAAGCCGGGCCAGAGATAGAAATCGGTGGTCGTGTACCCGGTGGTGGTTCCGATTGAGACGGCGTGGAAGATTCCCTGACGCAAGGCCTCCGACACACTGCCCGCCACCCCCGAATACAACAAGAAGGCCGAACCAATGGCCGCCGCCAGGGTGAGCAGCAGCAGGTAGAAGCGCACCTCCTCATCCTGGCGATAGGGCTTCAGAGTCATACGTCGAACGGCCAGGAAATGCATGGCGAAATTCATGCCACCCAGCAGCATGAAGAGCACGGCGACGGCCTCGATCCGGGCGCTTTCGAAATGGCCGATACTGGCGTCATGGGTGGAAAACCCACCGATGGCCACGGTACTGAACGAATGGGTCACCGCATCGAAGACCTCCATGCCGGCCATCCAATAGGCCGCCGCACAGGCCAGCGTCAGGCCCAGATAGATGAACCAGAGGTTGCGCGCGGTCTCCGCGATACGCGGGGTCAGCTTGGTGTCCTTCAGGGGTCCGGGCATCTCGGCCCTGAACAACTGCATGCCGCCGATCCCCAACAGGGGCAGGATTGCGACCGCAAGTACGATGATGCCCATGCCCCCCAACCACTGCAGTTGTTGCCGGTACCAGAGGATTGCGTGCGGCAGGGTATCCAGCCCGACGATCACCGTCGCGCCGGTCGTGGTCAGGCCGGACATGGATTCGAAGACCGCATCGGTCACGGAGATGTGCAGTGCGGGGTCGAGGTAGAGCGGCAAGGCCCCGAACAGGCCGAGCACCAACCAGAACATCACCACCACGACGAAGCCGTCGCGCACATGCAGGTCCCCGCGCGAGCGATGAACCGGTGCCCAGATCAGCAGCCCGATCGTCAACAGGATGAAAAAGGCTTGTAGAAACACCCAGCGACTCGCCTCGTCGTAGATCAGTCCGACCAGGGCCGGCGGCAGCATGGTCAGGCTGAACAGCGCGACCAGGATGCCCAGCAGGCGCAATGTGGTGGCTACTTGGAACATGGGCAGAATCCGTTGCGTGAAGGTCCCGGTATCGGGGGCCAGGACACGGCCCGCGCTGCCCGGCTCTCGGAAGACAGGACCCTGGAAGACAGGACCTTGAAAGACAGGACCTTGAAAGACAGGGCCTTGAAAGACAGGGCCAGGAAAGACATGGCCTCAGAAGAACAGCGGGCTGGGCTGGAACAGGCGCTGCACGGCCAGGACCTGGCTGCGATCGGTCAGGAACAGGATCGCATGATCCCCGGCCTCGATGATCGTGTCGTGATGCGGAATGATCACCTGGTCGTTGCGCACCAAAGCCCCGATGCTGGCGCCCTCGGGGAGGCGTACTTCATCGATGCGGCGATCCACCACCTGGGAGGTGCGGGCATCCCCGTAAACCACCGTCTCGATGGCCTCGGCAGCACCCCGACGCAGGGTGTGCACCACCGTCGTTCCGCCTTCGCGAACCCGGGCCAGCACCGCGCTCACGGTGGCGACCTGCGGTGAAATCGCGATGTCGATGGAACCGCTTTGCACCAGATCGACATAACTGGGGCGATTGATCAGGCAGATGACCTTGCGCACGCCGCGCCGCTTGGCCAGCATTGCGGCAAAGATATTGGCCTGATCGTCGTTGGTGACGGCGCAGAACACATCGGCATGGTCCACGTCGATCTCCTCCTGGAAGCGATCGTCCGCGCCATCGCCCTCCAGTACGAGCACACCGCCCGGCAGGCTGCTGGCCAAGGCACGGGCGCGCTCGGGGTCGCGTTCGACCAGCTTCACCCCATAATCCCGAACCAGAACCTCGGCGAGGCGCCGACCGATGTTGCCCCCGCCGGCAATCATCACCCGATGGTAGGACCGCTCCGTGTGGCGCAATGCAGCCGTGACCGCACGGATGTTTTTCTTGGCGGCAACGAAGAAGACTTCGTCGTCGACCTCGATCACGGTATCGCCGTCCGGCACCACCGCCCGATCGCGACGAAAGATCGCGGCGACCCGCGCCTGTGGACCGCTCCGTTCCCGGCGCAAACGGCGCAACTGGCGCCCGACCAGGGGTCCCCCGTGGTAGGCGCGGACCGCGACCAGCGATACCCGACCATCGGCGAAATCCAGCACCTGCAAGGCCCCCGGATGCTCGACCAGCCGCTGGATCTGGCTGGTCACCAGCCCCTCCGGAGAGATCAACATATCCACCGGCACTGCATCCCGAGCGAAGAGTTGCGGATGCTGATGGTAATCCCGCGCACGGGCCCGCGCGATCCGCGTCTCGACGTTGAACAGGGTCGAGGCGATCTGGCAGGCCAGCAGGTTCACCTCGTCCGAGTCGGTGACGGCGATCAACATCGCCGCATCCGGGGCCCCGGCCGCCTCCAGTACCGGTGGATGCGCAGCGAAACCGACCACAACCTGAATGCCCAACTCGTTCTTCAGGGCCTTAAGGCGCTCCTCATTCCGATCGACCACGATCACCTCGTGGCCGTTGTCGCTCAGCGCCTCGGCCAGCGAATAGCCCACCTGACCGGCCCCTAGAATGATGATTTTCTTCATTGGTTACGCGATCGCCCTGCTTTCAGGTCAGGATGGGATGGCCATTGCCGTCAGGCGTCCAGCCGGCCTCGCGTCCTCCGTGTTGTCTGCGATCGAGGGTGAGTGGCGTTCTGCCCAGGACCTCCCTCCGAGGTCTCCTGCTCGGACATACTGCACTGGCAAGGGTGATGCTGCACGTGCGGTCCCGTATGCTACTGCCTGACCGCCCTCGCGGCCACCATCCTGCACGCAATCAGCGAGCCGCCCCCTGATGACACCGGACCCCCTTAGCCTGAACCCCGATCCCGATGGCTCGGCACAGACCGACGCGCCGCAGCGCCGGTGGGCGATCGAGATGCACCGATTGCGCAAGCGCTACCAGGGCACCACCGTGGTGGACGGCATCGATCTCACCATTCCCTCTGGGGAGTTTTTTGGTCTGCTGGGGCCGAATGGAGCCGGCAAGACCACCATCCTGCGCATGCTGCTGGGCCTGACCCCGATCGACGATGGACACGTGCTGGTGCTGGGCCAATCGATTCCCGAACACGAACGTGCGGTGCGCGCGCGCCTTGGCGTCGTGCCCCAGTTCGACACTCTCGATCCGGACTTCACGGTCGAGGAGAACCTGTTCACGTATGGCTCCTATTTCGGGCTGGATCACGCCGATCTGGAGCAGCGGGTCGTCGATCTACTGGAACTCGCCAACCTGGAGGGGCGACGCAAGTCGCGGATCAACACCCTGTCCGGGGGCATGAAGCGGCGCCTGACCCTCGCGCGTGCCCTGATCAACGAACCGGACGTGGTGATCCTGGACGAACCGACCACCGGGCTGGATCCACAGGCGCGGCATCATCTGTGGCGGCAACTCCGGCGGCTGCGCGAACGCGGGGTGACCCTGGTGCTGACCACCCATTACATGGAAGAGGCGGAGGAACTCTGCGACCGCGTGGCGATCATCGACCGAGGGCGTATCATCGCCTGCGACTCGCCGCGCGCGCTGATTGCGGTCCATGTCGAACCGTGGGTGATCAGCCTGAATGCAGCCTCGGCCCGCCGATTCATCGCCGATCGGAAGGCGTTGGCGGCACGGGTGCATGAAATCGCCGACACCTGGCTGATCTACACCGGAGTCCCGATGCAGGTGCGCGCGACCCTGGAGGCCGCCGGACTGCCACACGCCATCCGTCCCGCCAGTCTCGAGGATGTCTTTCTGAAGCTCACCGGCCACGATCTGAGGGAATGAGCTTGCGCCACGACGCAGAACCCGCCCCGACCCGACCCGATCCGGCGCGACCCGATCCGGCCAGACCCTGGCTGCCCCGGCCCCGCCTGCGCTTCGTTGCGGTCTGGAAACGCAACCTGCGGGTCTGGCGCAAGTTGATCATGCCCTCGCTGTTCGGCAACTTCGGCGAGCCGGTGCTCTACCTGCTCGCCTTCGGCTACGGCTTCGGCCGCCTGGTCGGTGAGATCGAGGGCATGAGCTACATGGTCTTCATCGCCTCGGGCATCATCTGCTCGAGTGCGATGTTCACCGCGAGCTTCGAGGGCATGTACTCGGCCTACACCCGCATGGCCGAACAGAACACCTGGCTCGCGATGCTGGCCACACCCCTGACGCTGGACGACATCGTCTTCGCCGAGGCGACCTGGGCCGCGACCAAGGGGTTGATCAGCGCAGGAGCGATCTTGATCGTCGCGAGCCTGCTCGGCCTGGTCAGCGACGCCCGCGCGCTGCTGGCGCTGCCGGTGGTCTTCCTGGCCGGGTTCACCTTCGGTTCGCTGGCGCTGGTGGTCACCGCCTTCTCGCGCAGCTATGATTTCTTTCTTTATTATTTCACATTAGCGGTAACTCCCATGCTATTGCTTTCCGGTGTTTTCTTTCCGTTACAAGAAATGCCCGACTGGGTCCAGTGGCTGGCCCTGGCCCTGCCGTTGGCGCATGTGGTGGAAATCGTGCGCCCTCTGATGACCGGCAGCTGGCCCACCCAGATCCTGCTGCACCTTGCGGTGATCGTCGGCTATGGTGGCGCCGCATGGATCGCCGCCACCGCCCTGATCCACCGCCGCCTGATTCGCTGATCCCGGCGTTGATCGGCGGTACGGATCGGCGACGTTGAGTCCCGTGCTGATTCCCGGGACCGTGGACGCTGCCCCTTGCGACACGAGGCCGCCAGGAATACTGTATTAAAGAACAGTATTCCGACACGGTCTTTCACGATGAAGCTCACCGCACGCCAGCAACAAATCCTCACCTTCATCCGCGAGCGAATCGAAACGCAGGCCTCGGCCCCGACCCGGGAGGAGATCTGCAACGCTTTCGGCTTTCGCTCGCCGTATTCGGCCGAATGCCACCTGCGTGCCCTGGCCCGCAAGGGGGCGATCGATCTGATCAGCGGCAGTGCCCGCGGGATTCGCCTGCCCCCCGGCACCGGACCGGAAAGCGGCATCCCGCTGATCGGACGGGTGGCGGCCGGGGCCCCGATCCTCGCCACCGAGCACGTCGAGGACCACTACCGGATCGATCTCCCGCTGTTCCATTCGCGCCCGGACTACCTGTTGCGGGTCCACGGCGAGAGCATGCGCGATGCCGGCATCCTGGACGGCGATCTGCTGGCGGTGCGCCAGCAGCGCGAGGCTCGCAATGGCCAGATCGTGGTCGCGCGCATCGAGGACGAGGTTACGGTGAAGTACTTCCAGCGCACCGGCGATGGCATCCTCCTGCTTCCCGCCAATCCCGACTACACCCCCATCGTCGTCGACCCGAACCGGGAGCTGGTCATCGAGGGAATCGGCGTCGGCGTGGTCCGGGCATTGGCCGAATAGGCGCATCGGCCTGTGAATCTTCACCCAACGCCGCCGGTACTGAGCCATGTCGGCCCTTGAGGAACTGCTCGCCCATCCCCGCCTCTGGCGTGGCCGCGGCAGCGATGCCCCGGCGGTCGTCCCAACCCGGCCGAGCGGCTTTGCCGCATTGGATCGGGCCCTGCGCGGTGGCTGGCCGCAGGGGCAGCTGACCGAATTGATCGGCGGCCCCTTCGGCTGCGGCGAAACCCGGCTGTTGCTGCCGCTGCTCGCCGCCTGCACCCGGGAGCACCGCCGTGTGGTCCTGGTCGCTCCGCCCGCCACGCCCTGGATCCCCGGCTGGCGGCAACTGGGGGTGGATCCCGAGCACCTGCTGCTGATCCGGCCGACCACCGAGCACGATGCCCTCTGGAGCTGCGAACAGATCCTGCAACAACCCGGGACCGGTGCCCTGCTCGCCTGGCTGCAGGGCAGCGATGGCGCGCCGCTGCGGCGCCTGCGCCTGGCCGTCGGTGCCCAGGACACCTGCGCCTTCCTGTATCGCCCGTCGGCCACGGCACGACAGCCCTCGCCCGCCCACCTGCGGATCGGCTGGCGGAGCTCCGAGGATCACCTGCATCTGGAGATCCTCAAACATACCGGGGGCGGCTCACCCTGGAATCAGCCCGTGCGCATTGCCCTGGATCGGCTGAAACCCGGCGTCATCCAGCGCCGCTCTGCGCCCACCACCCGATGAAGCCGCACGATCGACCGATGAAGCCAAGAGCCCTCGTCCCCAACAGCCAGGGCCGACTCGCCGGCGGGCCACTCACCCTGCTGCCGCCGATGGCCTCCGCCCCCCCAGCATCGGGCTTTGCACTGGACTTTGCACCGGGCCCCACACCGGGCTCCGCACTGGCTCCAGCACCAGCCCCGGGATCGCCATCAAAACCGCCTTCAAAATCGGCCTCGGAAGCGGGATCAGTCCAGCCGCTGTGGATGGCGGTCTGGTTGCCGCACCTGGCGCTGGATGCGCTGATGCAGACCGGCCTGATGCAGATCGGCGCCGTCCGAACCGAGGCCCTGATCCTGGTCGAGGACGGCACCCCGCCGCGGGTGCATGATGGCAACCGGGCCGCCCGTCGGGCCGGCGTCCATCCGGGCATGCGGCTCGCCGATGCCCTGGCCGTGCTCCATGCCCCGATCATCCTCGATCACGTCCCGGAGACCCTCCGGCTGCATCTGCAGACCCTGGCCTCCGTGCTGCTGCAATTCAGCGACCATGTCACCCCGGAACCGGCGCAGCAGCGCATCCTGCTCGAGATCGGTCGCAGCCTGCGCCTGTTCCACGGGCTGGAGGCCCTCGAGCACAAGGTTCGGGCGACCCTGCGCCAACTCGGTTACAGCCCTCGATTCGGGATCGCCCGTACACCGGCGGCCGCCCGGCTGCTGGCCGGATGCCGGAATCCGCCCCGGCCCATGGAGCGCGATGCCCTGCATCGGGCATTGACGCCCCTGCCGCTAACCGCCCTGCCTCTGCCGGCGACCGTCATCGCCGCCATACAGGCGATTGGTCTGACCCGCATCGGTGACCTGCTGCGTCTTCCGCGCCAGGATCTCGCGCTACGCTACGGGCCCGCGCTGCCGGAACTTCTCGATCGCCTGCTCGGGGATGCCCCGGAGGCCCTGCCACGCTTTCAGCCGCCGGAAACCCCAGGCTTCCACCTGGAGTTCGATCAGGAGGTCACCGCCACCGGCGCCCTGCGCTTTCCGTTGAAGCGCCTGCTGCTGCAGATGGAACAGGCGCTGCGGGCCCGCCAGCACGGCGTCCAGCATCTGGACCTGCACCTGGTGCACCGCGAGACAACGACCCGACTGGCGCTGGAGCGCAGCCACCCCGGCGGCCGTGCGGAGGACTGGATCGAACTCTGGAGCCTCCGCCTGGACCAGGTGACCCTGCCGGCACCGGTCCGGGGCCTGCGGCTCTTCGCCGAACGCCTGCTGCCGCTCACCGGAAAGGGCGCCGGGCTGTTCGGTGATCCGGCCAGCACCCAGGATGAGAGCGGGCTCCTGCCCCGATTGCGTGCCCGCCTCGGCGAGGCGGCGATCCTGCGCTTCGTGCCGAATGGCCAACCCCTGCCCGAACAGGCGCAGGAGGCATGGACGACGGCCGGCCCGCTCCCGGCCGCGCCCGTCAGCGCAACGCCGGCCCAGCGGGTGGCCGGAGCTGCCCTGTGGCTACAGCCCCTGCAGACCTGCCCGCCGCCGGACACGCGGTACTGGCTGGGCCGTCTGGAAGGCGGCTGGTGGGCCGGCGACAACGACCAGCGCCGCGATTACGCCCTCGCCCGAGACCCCCAAGGCCGCCTCCGCTGGCTCTTCCGCGACCTGCGCAACGGCCAATGGCACCAACAAGGCCTCTGGGGCTAAGCGTCGGTCCGCACCCCAAGGCCGTGCCCAAGCCGTGCGGGGTGCGCCCGGTCCGGGCTCGATCAAGGTCTCACCCCTGAGGCGCCGATGTACGCTTGGTCGGGTGCCCGAGCCGTGCACGGCCTTCGGGGCCGGTGTTTTGCGGCCAGATTCAGGCCGGGCAGCCGGGGGTCCACAAGAGCAGATCCCAGCCCCCGCGCGCGGGCCCTTTCCCTTCCATAAAAAAAGATGACCCCAGTGGAGGGCGCAGCCCTGTAGGGGGGTGTCGACAGCAGGGACGCTGTCGTCAAGCCTACGTGGTGTATTTACGGCGTCCCCCCGACAGGGCTGCGCCTTCCACTGGGGTCCACCACTCCCGGGCCGCAGAGGACGATGGCTTCGGCGGCGATGCCTTCGCCGCGGCCGGTGAAGCCCAGGCGTTCGGTGGTGGTCGCCTTCACGTTTACCGCGGTCCGCGGCAGGCCGCAATCCGCGGCAATATTGGCGCGCATCGCCTCGATGTGCGGGGCCATCTTCGGCTGCTGAGCGATGATCACGCTGTCGACGTTGATCGGGAACCAGCCTGCGGCGCGGACGCGGGTCATCACCTCTGCCAGCAGGATTCGGCTGTCCGCGCCCCGATAGCGCGGATCCGAGTCGGGAAAATGGCGGCCGATATCGCCCAGTGCCGCAGCGCCGAGCAAGGCATCGCACAGGGCATGCAACAGCACATCGCCGTCCGAGTGGGCCATGAAGCCGTGATGGTAGGCGATCCGCACCCCACCGAGGGTCAGATGATCGCCCGGTCCGAAGGCGTGGACATCGAAGCCCTGGCCGACGCGCAGATCAAGCGGCATCGGCGCGCACCTGGCGCTCGCGCAACCGTACAT
>PWGH01000103.1 GCA_003555285.1 Thioalkalivibrio sp. | reverse complement strand
GCCGAGAAGGGCTTGGTCACGTAGTCGTCGGCGCCGACCTCGAGCCCGCGGACGCGATCCTCTTCCTCGCCGCGGGCGGTGAGCATGATGATCGGCAGGTCCCGGGTGTGCGGCGACTCCTTCAGGCTGCGCGCCCATTCCACGCCGCTCACGTCGGGCAGCATCCAGTCGAGCAGGATCAGATCCGGGCGCGGATCGAGCAACAACCCGCGCGCTTGGCGCACATCGGCGGCCTCGACCACCCGGAAGCCCGCCTTCTGCAGCCCCAGCGCGACCACCTCCCGCACCGCCGCATCGTCCTCCACCAGGAGGAGGGTGACTGTCATCGCACATTCTCGCGCTGAAACCTGCCGTTATTAGACACCAGCGATGTTACATAATTTTTACAACGGCCCCTGCGATCACCCGATCAGCGCCGACGCGCAGCGCGAGTGAAGCGCCGCGCACCCACCCCACCGCCCTTGACCGCGACTCTTAGAAAGCGCTGCAGAGCCGAGCGGGGTGTCCCCGGTCCGGACCGGGGACCCATCCGACGGGCTCAGGGTTCCTCGGCGCGGCAGAAGGTGCCCTGCAGGGCGGCGCGAACGGTCAGCACCAGCAGGGCAACCACCAGCGCTGACAACCCCAGCAGCAGCGCCACACCGACCCAGAAATAGGCCGCATAACCGCTCAGGCGCGCCATTTCCATGCTGGCCAGGCTGATCGCCGCCAACGGGAAGGTATAAGCCCACCAGGAGAGGGCAAAGGGCATCTGGAGTTGCCCGTGGATCCGGGTGAGCAGCAACAGGGTCAGAAAGAGACCGATGAAATAGAGCATGCGCGCGGCCGCATCGAGTTCGCCGACCAATTGGGTGTAGGCAAGAAAACCCACCGCCGGCGGCGCAATCAGGATATACAGCGTGGGCAACACCCGGTTCGGCAGCGGCTCGTGAAACAGGATGCGGTAGAACACGATGGTCATCAGCATCGCCCAGAACAGCATCCCGATGCTGAAGAAGAACCAGCCGAGTTCGGCATAACCGAAGGTCACCGCCGGCAGCGGAATCAGCACATTGCCCACCGCCGGAATGAACCAGGCGGGGTTGACCTGGGTGATCGCAAAGCGGGCATGGTGCATCCAGAAATTCACCACCAGGACGGTGATGATCAGATGCAGGCCGGCACCGAGTAAGAAAATGCCGCGCGCCGGCAGGGGTTCGTGGGGCTGCAGAACGATGCCCATCAGCACCATTGAAATGGACACCGCCGCCAGGTAGTTCAGGCGCACCGGATGGCGCAGGTCGATGATCATCTCGGCCGGGTGTTGCACGGTCTTGAAGATGAACAGGAAGGCCAGGAAGAAGAAGGCCAGCCAGGAGACCATCAACACCGGCTCCCCGGCCCATTCGATCCCCACCTGTGCGCCCCAGGCCCGCCAGCCGAGGCCCAAACCGGTGAGCCCCATCACCAGCCCGAACATCGACAGCGGGAAGTGCTCCACACATTCCCGTAAGGATCGGGCCCGTAAGGATCGGGTCATCGGCCTTCTCTCCATGCAATGAACCGCGAATGCACCCACCAAGGGCCGCAAGTACGTCGGAAACCGGACAGCACCGGTCCGATAGCGGTGGCCATGATCCTTGGCCGGCGCGACGGACGCAACCGGTCTGCGAGATGCCGCCCGGTCTGCGGGCCATGCCCTATTCCCCCACCCAAGGCCGCCGTTCATGCGCCAGGCCCCAAGTTACTGGTAGGGTTCGGCGCATCCAGAAAGGAGAAAAAGGCCTTGCCGTACAACGAACAAAGCATCACCGAGGTCCGGCGCTGGTCGCCCAAGACCTTCAGCTTCAAGGCGACCCGCCCGGAGGGTTTTCACTTTCGGAACGGGCAATTCGTGACCCTGGGGCTGCGCCGCGAGGGCCGCCTGATTCCGCGTGCCTACTCGATCGTCTCGGACCCGCAGGAACCGGAGCTCGAGTTTCTCAGCATTCATGTGCCGGACGGTCCGCTGACCAGCCAACTGGCTGGGATCGACGTCGGGGACAGCATCTGGATCAACAGCAAGGTCACCGGTTCGCTGACCCTGGATCATGTGCTGCCGGGGCGCAACCTGTACCTGCTCGCCACCGGCACCGGGATCGCCCCGTTCATCTCCCTGATCCGCGGCGAGGCGGTCTTTGCGCATGTCGAGCGGGTAATCCTGGTGCACAGCGTGCGTACCGCGCCGGAACTGAGCTACCGCGAGGAGATCGAGCGACGCGCGGGTGACCGGCTGCGCTACGTGCCCACGGTGACGCGGGAGGCCCACGCCAACACCCGGCGCGGCGCGGAACTCTTTCGCACCGGGGCGCTGTTCGAGATGCTGGGTCTGCCCGCGGCCGATCCGGAGGTCGATCGGGTAATGCTATGCGGCAATCCGGACATGAACCGGGAGATGACCGCCTACCTGAAGGCCGCCGGCTGGACGATGACCAGCTACAAGGGTGTTGGTAATTTCACGGTGGAACAGGCCTTCGTGAGCGCCCGCGACGACGCGTAAGGGTCACCCGGGCTTTGAGGGTACACACCGAGGTGCGAGCACACCGGTGCTCAAAGGGGGTGCACGGGTATTCACGGGGGGAGGGAGAACGGGCGGTGAGAACGGGACAGGCGCGGGATCGGCCGGTCGCCATCACGGGTTCATGCCCCGTTCATTGCCGATCCTCAGCCGCCGCGACCAGAGCGAAGAACTTCTGGTCGGCACCCACAATGTGCTGCAGAACCACCTCCTGGGCCAGAAACTCCACCAGCGTACCCAGCGGAACCGGCCCCTTCTCGCTCGCCCGTTTCACTTCCCGAGCCCGTTTCAACAGGTACTGATGGGCCTTGCGATGGCCCTGCAGCCCCCTGAAGTTGCAGGCCTCGAGGATCGCCTCCTCATGAGCAAAATGCGCTTCGATATGCTCCAACAGGGAGGCAAGCGCACGCGTGAGGTGCTGCCCGTTGCGTTTGGGCACCTTGATCGCCTCGGCGATGGCCCGATTGACCAACACGAACAGGTGTTGATGTTCCTCGTCGATCATCCGGTGGCCCGAGGCGTAGCTCGCCTGCCAGACCAGTTCGAAGGGGGAGCGTCTGTGGTCGTGCTCGCGCACGTCCGATGCGCTGCGGGGATCCACCATGACCCGGTTACGCCCGCCGTTCTTGGCCTGATACAGGTAGTTATCGGCGCGGTCGAACCAGAGTTTGCTGGATTCACCCGGCAGGTATTCCGCAACACCCAGGCTGATCGACACCGGCCCCACGTCCGGAAAGGGTGCATCGGCCACCTTGATCCGCAAACGCTCCGCGAGGGCGCCGGCGCCCTCAAAGCCGGTATCCGTTGCCAGGATCAGGAATTCCTCGCCCCCCCATCGGTACAGGCTGTCGGTCAACCGCAGGCCTTGATTCAGGCGGGCTACCAACTCCTGAAGGACCTCGTCGCCTACGGCGTGTCCATGATCGTCATTAATCCGCTTGAAGTGGTCGATGTCGAGCAGAATCAGTGACACCGCTTGCTGATGACGTTCGGCCCGAGCGACCTCAGCCTCGATCGCCCGATCCATGTGCACGCGGTTCCAGACCCCGGTCAGGCGGTCCGTGGTGCTGAGTCGCTCCAGTTCCGCCAACCGCTCCCGCAGGGTCTCGATCTCCTGTTCGGCAGCCTCGAGAATCAACAGCACGCACCCCCCGACCGACAGCATCAAGGCCTCGATCCCGGCCGAGCTTCCGGTGGGAGTACGCAGCATCGCACGGGCCGGGGTGGTCTGTGCCAGCAGATACCGAAGCTGCTCGGGAGCCGGAACTGCGCCGTTCATGGCCGCGATAAACCGGGGATTGGCCAGATGCACCTGTCCGCCGGGATTCAAAACGGCCACCGCCAAACGGGTATCCATCAGGATCGACTGGACCTGGCAATCGTTGAACCAGGAATCATCCGTCATCGGCAACCTCATCGGATACGGGGCGGAGACCCGGCTGGCGCGCAGTCACCCCGCCGAGGCCTCGGGGGCTGATCTCCGCCCGGTAGAACCACTCATTGCCGGGCAGGGCATTGGGATTGGGAAAGACGATGAAACCATCCGTCGGCGCTCGCAGCACACGCCCATCCGCGCGGATTCCGATGGTTTCGTCGGCATGAACGCGATCGAAGCTCTGCCAGGGCCGCGCGAATCGATCGCTCGGATGATCCCGATCGATCACCTCGACCAGTTGCAGCACCTCCAGGTCTGCCCGCGGCGGCGGGATCGCGCGATTCAGCATACCCAGGTGCGCGAGCGCGTTCAGGATGGCTTGATAGGCGACCTCGGGGGCCTGCGGGTCCTGGTGCTGGCCGCATTCCAGCGTGACACCATAGCCCCCCTGGCTGCGGATGTATTCGGTCGTGCCGATGCCGTAACCGGGATCGGTGCTGAGCATCTGCGCCCGCAGGTCCGCGTTCGGGTTCTTCAGGCGCCGCGCCACCCCTCGGGCATAGGTGTCCAGCCAGCCCTCGACCACGCGCCGCGGCCCGAGGCAGCGCACCAAGGCCTCCTCGGCCGCTGCCTGGCCAAAGGCCTCCAGATGCCCCTGGTTGTTCTGCGGACCCAGCATCACGAAGGGCTCGCCCGGGGTATGAAAGGAATGCAGATCCAACAGCACGTCGTGGGCGCCGAGCAAGGGGCAGAGCCGGTTCGCCAACCGGTCCTCGAAGTCCTGTGGCTCCGGGGTCACACGCAGGTTGCGATTCAGATTGCGATCGCCCATGCGCTGTTCGCGCTGGAAGGCCAGCGGATTGGTCACCGGAACCAGGGTCAGTGTCCCGCATCGAAGCTCGTGCTGTTGCGCATCGAGTTCCTGTGCCAGGCGCAACACGGCCGTGGTCCCGCAGGTCTCATTGCCATGCACCGCGCCCAGCACGATCAGGCGCGGTCCGTCGTCCAGTCCGTGGTACGTCAGGCTGCGCAGCGTCGTCGGCGGCCTTGAGGGGGGGCGATTCGATGCCATCAGTCAATCTCCAGGCCAAAAGTATAGCCGATAAGCGCCCATGGACCCGGATTAACCCTATGCGGGCGACGAAAATCTTCCCGACCGCCTCACCATCACGCGCGCACCGGCCGCAGGGCCTGCAACAGCCACTGCAGGCAGGCCTCGGCGGCCAGCGGTTTGGAAAACAGGTAGCCCTGCTCCACTCGGCAACCCTTTTCCAACAAAAAGGCGTGCTGCGCCGGCGTTTCCACCCCATCAGCCACCAGCGCCAGGCGCAGCGTGCTGGCCATGGCAATGATCGTGGCGGTGATCGCCTGATCGTCGACATCGTCGGGGAGTCCGTCGATGAAGCTGCGGTCGATCTTCAACACATCGACCGGAAAGCGCTTCAAGGCCGACAGGGAGGAGTAGCCGGTACCGAAGTCGTCGATGGCGATGCGCACTCCCAGCGCCTTCAACGCCTGGAAGGTCGCCCCGGCCGGTCCGCCGTACTCCATGATCGTCGTCTCGGTAATCTCCAGTTCGAGTTGCCCCGGCGGGAATCCGGTCTCCTCGATCTGGGCCAGCAGATCCTGGTGGCCCCACTGCACAGCCGAAAGGTTGACCGCCATCTGCACCGGTTCCAGGCCGGCACCCGCTCGGACAACCGATGGGCGGTCTCGATCAGCAGCGCATCGCCCACCGGGTGTCCCAGGCTGTCGTTGATGGTCTTGAAGCGGTCGAGGTCCAGGTACAGCACCGCCCCCCGCCCCTGCTGCCGATGCGCCCGCTCGATGGCCTGTTCGAGACGGGATTGCGCCAGCAGGCGGTTGGGCAGATCGGTCAGCGGATCGTGATGGGCCAGATAGGCGAGCTGCTCCTCGCTGTGCTTGATGTCGCTGATGTCGGTGAACACGCCGGTGTAATGAGTGGCCTGCCCCGCTTCATCGAAGACCCGGCTCAGGCTCATCCACTCCGGATAGACCTTGCCGTCGCGGCGGCGATTCCAGATCTCGCCGCGCCAATGCCCGGTCTGCTCCAGGCTCTGCCACATCTGCTGGAAGAAGGCGCGCGGGTGTCGTCCCGACTGCAGGAAACGCGGATTCCGGCCCAGGACCTCCGCCTCGGAATAGCCGGTGATCGCGGTGAAGGCCGGATTGACCGACACGATCTGGGGGGTTAGATCGGTGATCATCACCCCGTCCCGGGTACTGGCCAGCACCGCCGCAGCCCGACGCAGCGCGTGTTCACGGTCGTGCAGCGCCTGATCGGAGCGGGTCTTCGCCACGGCAATACCGGCGATATCGGCAAACTCGCGCAGCATCGCAATCTCGCCCGGGCTCGGCAGCAGCGGCTGGCGCTGGCAGGCAAGCAGCGTGCCGCAGACCTGCCCGTGGTCGTCGCGAAAGGGCACCGACCAGAGGGCACGCAGGCCTCCGCCCAGCGCCTCGACCGGAGGGTCCGCCGAGGCCGCGTCGAGGGCCGCCAGGTCCTCGATGTACACCGGCTCTCCGCGTTCGAGCCCTGCTTTCAGGGCGGCATCCTCGTGAACCCGTCGTTGCATTGCGGTCAGCCGGACGTCGCCCGGCGCCGAGGCGACACCGAGGCGTAGGCATCCGTCGGCCGCTGATCGAAGGGGTTGTGTTCGACATACAGCACCCGAAAGGCCGCATTACCGTTCTGACACGCCGCCCGACGGCGAGTCACCGCGCCGTACAGGCGCTCGGTGATGTCCTGCAGGTACGGGCCCTGCTTGACCACATAATCGTCGGCTCCGGCGTTGAAGGCTGCCACCACCGCCTCTTCCTGACCCTGACCCGTCAGCACCACCACCGCCAGCGGCAGATCCCGTTCTCGCACGTGGGCGACCAATTCCAGGCCACTGCCGTCCGGAAGACTCAGATCGACCAGCAGCGCATCGAAGGATGCCGTCGCGGTCGGCGACGGATTCGGGGGCTGATTCGGGCGCTCATCCGGGGATGCTTCCCGGGGCTCATTCAGGCGCTCACGGCCTTCGCGCAGCGTGGACACGACATCGAGCGCCATGTCCGTCCCGTCGCGGGCCACCCGGCGCTGCAGCAGATCGGCATCCGCCGCCGAGTCCTCGACATAGAGTACGCGGAGCACAGCGTTAGACCGGCGGCTGGTTCAATAGACACCAATACAATTCGATCTGTTCGGCGACATCCATGAACTTGGCGAAATCGACCGGCTTGACGATGTAGGAATTGGCTCCCAGGCGATAGGCGGTGGCGATGTCGCGATCCTCCCCGGACGAGGTCAGCATCACCACCGGAATCGTGCTGCCAACGGCGTGGCTGCGGATCCGGCGCAGCACCTCCAGGCCATCGATCTTCGGCAGCTTGATGTCCAACAGGATCACGGCCGGCAGCGGCCCGCCGGCCTGCCAGCGCGCGATGCACTCCCGCGCCTCCTCGCCGTCCCGCGCCACCTCGATCCGGTTGGTCAGGCGCTTGCGGGCGAAGGCGCGCAAGGTCAGGTCCAGATCGACGGGGTTGTCTTCCACCAGCAGAATGGAGGGGCTCAGGGACTGGCGGGTCATCGGGGCAACTCCACGAAGAAATGGCTCCCCGCTCCGACCGTGCTCTGCGCCCACACGCGGCCACCGAGACGGTTCGTCGCCCGGCGCACCAGGGCGAGGCCGACGCCGGTTCCCGGATAGTCCTCGGAACGGTGCAGGCGCTGGAAGATCTCGAAGATCCGGTCATGGTATTGCATGTCGAAACCGATGCCGTTGTCCTCGACAGACAGTTGCAGCAGCGAAGGCGAGACCACCACGGCGATCCGGATCCGCGGCGGATCCCGGTCGCGACTGAACGCAATCGCGTTGTCCAACAGATTACGCAACACCAGTGCCAGTCCCGCATGATCGCTGTGCAGCGTCAGCGCGGGCACCGCAACCTCGACTTCGGCCTTCGCTTCGACACACCGGGGTTGCAGACTGCTGAGGACGTCGTCGACCAGCGCGCGCAGGTCGATCGGCTGGCGTACGCATAGCCCGGTCGACAACGCCACCGGCCGGCGCCCGGAGGCCTGAGGCTCCTCCCGGAATCGCCCGGAGTGCGGCGGCATCGGCCAGCCCGTACACTACGACGCCAAGGCCCGATGCCCCGAGCGGGTCCTGTAATGGTATTTTATAACGCACCGATCAGAACCACCGCCCCGACCGAACTCGAGACCGGAACATGCTCAAGAACATCGAAGACCGGCCCCGTGGCCATCGCTTCCCGCGCGACCAGGTGCTGGCACGCCTGCAACGCAACGCGGACGGCCTGATTCCCGCCGTGGCGCAGCAATACGATACCGGTGAGGTGTTGATGATGGCCTGGATGAACGACGCGGCCCTGAACGAGACCCTCGCTACCGGCCGCGTCTGCTATTTTTCACGCTCGCGGGGGCGCCTGTGGCGCAAGGGCGAGCGTTCCGGCCAGGTGCAGCACCTGAAGGGGCTGTACATCGATTGCGACGGCGATACCCTGCTGCTGCGGGTGGACCAGACCGGACCGGCGTGCCATACCGGGCGCTCGAACTGCTTCTTTCTGCGCGTCGACGGCGACGAGGTGGTCGTCACCGCCAATCCGATCATCGACCCGGAAACCCTCTACGGCGGCACCCAGACCCCGAATACCGCAACCCAACGCGAATCCGATCCGACATGAACCGCCCACCTTCGCCCGACACCCCGTCCCTGCCCGCCACCCTGCACCTGCACAACACGCTGGGCGGCCACCTGGAGGCCTTCGCCCCGATGGACCCGAACCGGGTCACGCTCTATGTCTGCGGTCCGACGGTCTACAACTTCGTGCACATCGGCAACGGTCGCCCGGTGGTGGTGTTCGATGTGCTGTTCCGGGTGCTGCGCACGCTGTACGGTCCCGATGCGGTGATCTACGCGCGCAACATCACCGACGTCGACGACAAGATCAACCAGGCCGCCGCGGCCAACAACGAAGCCATCGGCGTGCTGACGGCGCGCTACACCCGGGCCTTCCACGAGGACGTGCAGCGCCTGGGCGCACTGCCGCCGACCCTGGAACCCCGAGCGACCGAGCACATCGCCCCGATGCTGCGGATGATCGAGGGCCTGCTCGAACGCGGCCATGCCTACACCGCGGCCGGCCACGTGCTCTTCGATGTGCGTTCCTACCCGGACTACGGCCGCCTGTCGGGGCGCAGCCTCGACGATATGCGCGCCGGCGCCCGGGTCGAGGTCGCCGACTACAAGCGCGATCCCGCCGATTTCGTGTTGTGGAAGCCGGCCCGTCCCGGCGAGCCGGCCTGGGACAGCCCCTGGGGTCCGGGGCGTCCGGGCTGGCACCTCGAATGCTCGGCGATGATCGAAACCCACCTCGGTCCCACCATCGATATCCATGGTGGCGGGCACGATCTGGTGTTCCCGCACCACGAAAACGAAATCGCCCAGGGCTGTGGCGCGCACGGCGTGGAATACGCCCGGTTCTGGGTGCACAACGGCCATGTGACGGTCGCCGGTGAGAAGATGTCCAAGTCGCTCGGCAACTTTCGTCTGCTGCGCGATCTGCTGGCGGTCTATACCGGTGAGGTCCTGCGCCTGGCGCTGCTTGCACGGCACTATCGGGCCCCGCTGAACTTCTCCGAGGCCGGCCTGGAGCAGGCCCGCAACACCCTGAACGGCTTTTATCGGGTGTTGCGCGACCATGCCGACACGCCCCGCGGGGAGGCCGATCCCCGCGGCTCGCCGGTGTTCGCCGCCCTGCTCGACGACCTGAACACCCCGGCCGCCATCGCTGCCCTGCACCGACTGGCCGCTGCGCTGGCGGGTGCCGCAACGCCGCTGGAGGCCGCGGACCGCAAGGCCGAGTTGCTGGCCGCGGGCGAAGTGCTCGGCCTGCTGCAGCAGGATCCGCTGATCTGGTTTCAGGCCGGGGGGGCCGATACCGCAGGCAGCGATTGGATCGAGGAACGCATTGCGGCCCGCAACGCCGCCCGCACGGCACGGGACTTTGCCCAGTCCGACGCCATCCGCGACGAACTTGCCGCGGCCGGCATCCTCCTCGAGGATACCGCCGAGGGCACCCGCTGGCAGCGCACGGAGGCGCTGCCCAGGGATCTATCGTGACGGGCGCGTCGTAACGATGGGCGCATCGGTGCACCCCCTGCCCATGCACGCCGGCCGATGAACACGCGATGGCGCACGGCGTGGGGACTCCTGCTGGTCCTGGTCACCGGCAGCGCCCACGCGCATCCGCATGCCTGGATCGACCTTCGGGTCGTAGTCGTGTTCGATACCGCGGGTGAGCTGCAGGCCCTGCGCCAGACGTGGGTCTTCGATCCCAGCTACAGCCAGCTGCTGCTCGAGGGGATGGAGGCCGCCCGACCGGGACTGGATCTCGAGCCTGCGTTGCGGCAACTGCGCCAGCGCCTGCTCGGGAACCTGCGCGACTACGACTATTTCACCGAGTTGCGCCGGGGCGCGCAGACGCTGGCCATTGCCGATGCACGGGCGGATGCCCTGTCCTGGCGCCAGGGCCGGCTGTATCTGGAATTCGAAGTCCCGGTGCCGGGCATGCGCCCGAACGCCGAGCAGCCTCTGGAGTACCGCGTGTACGATCCCAGCTACTGGATCGAGGTGCTGCACGATCCGGATGACGTGATCCATCTGCAGGGCGACCATTGGCAGGACGGCCGGGGCTGCGAGACCCGGCTGGAACCGCCCCGGCCCGAGGGCCGGCTGGTCGCCTACGCCGCGACCCTGAACCGCCAGCAGCGGGCACCGATGGACGATCTCGGGCGCGCCTTCGCCGAGCGGGTTTCCATTCACTGCGGATCTTGATTCCCCGAAGGCCCTGGATGCTATGCGCCCCATGAAAGCCACATCGACCACCCCGTGCACCGCAACCGCCGTGAGCCGCCTGCGCTGGGCCGGCCTCGCGCTGCTGCTGGCGGTATGGCTGGCCCCGGCACTGCTGTCAGCGAACCCCTTCGGCCTCGGATCCGGGGGGGGACCGGGTCCCGAATCCAGTGTGGAATCTGGAGCGGCCCCGGATGAGGGCGCTGTGCCATGGACGACGCTGGAGCGGGCGTCGAACTGGATTCTACAGACGCAGCGGGATCTGCATCGGCGCCTGACGCTGGGGCTGCACCAGCTCGATGAAACCCCGACCGCCATGACCGCGGGCGCCCTGATCCTCGCCAGCTTTCTCTATGGCATTTTCCATGCCGCGGGCCCGGGTCACGGCAAGGCGGTGATCAGCACCTACCTGCTCACGCACCGGCAAAGCCTGCGCCGCGGCATCGGACTGTCGGTGGCCGCCGCTTTGATGCAAGGCGTCACCGCCATTACGGCGGTCCTGGTGCTGATCGGCGGCTTCGGCTGGCTGGCCCGGGACACCATCGGCCAGGTCCGCAACCTGGAACTGGCCAGCTTCCTGCTGGTGGCGCTGCTCGGCGTGTGGCTGATCGGGCGCGGACTGCGCGCGCTCTGGCGACTGCACCGTAGCGGAACGACCCCCACACCGGAACGGGGCCTGGTGCTGCACGCGAACACCGCCGACCACCAGGGTCTCGCGGCGACGGTCACACCCGGCGCCCCGCGCTTTCAACGCCTCGCGAACACCACCGGCACCCCGGGGCACCCACTGCGCGGTCCGGCCGGTCCGCGCCCCATCGCCGCGCCGGACTGCGGCTGCGGCACACCGCATCACGTGGATCCGAACCTGCGCGGCCCGTGGTATGCGACCGTCTTTGCGGTGGGCATCCGCCCCTGCTCGGGGGCCGTGCTGGTGATGGCGGTGTCCTACCTGCTTGGCCTGTGGCTCGCGGGAATCGCCGCGGTGCTCGCGATGTCGCTGGGCACCGCGCTGACCGTGGCCGTGATCGCGGTGCTGGCCGTCCAGGCCCGGGACTGGACCCGGCGCTTGCTCCAGCCGACCGGATGGTCCGGCCTGCGCTATGCCGGCCCCCTGATCGGCCTGGTCGGCGGCGGCGTGATCTTCTTCGTCGGGTGGACGCTGCTGCAGGGCACGCTGACGCTGGAACCGGTCCGGCATCCGCTCGGCCTCTGAACCCGCCATCGATTTCCGGTATCCACCCCCCGTAATGGCCCGTGTACCGCCAGCAGTCACGCAAGGAGTCCCATGACCACGCTCGAGATGACCCCGGAGAGGTCCCCACTCAGGACACCGGACCGCACCGGCACCCTGCCCGGTCTGTTTCGCGCACGCGTGCAGGCCAGCCCCGATGCCGTCGCCTATCGCCAGTTCGACACCCTACGGGACGACTGGGTCCGCTACACCTGGGCCGAAATCGCCACCGAAGTCGACCGCTGGCAGGCCGCGCTGCACGGCGAGGGGCTGCAGCCCGGGGATCGGGTGGCGATGATGCTGCGCAACGGCCGCGAATGGATCATCTTCGACCAGGCCGCGCTCGGCCTGGGCCTGGTCACCGTTCCGCTGTATACCGACGACCGTCCCGACAACATCGCCTATATCCTCGAGCAGACCGAGACCCGGCTGCTGTTGGTGGAAGGCAAGCTGCAGTGGCGCCGCCTGTTGCCGGTTATCGCCGGGCTCAGCACCGTTCGGCGCGTCGTCGCCCTGCACGACATCGCAGAACCGAACGCATCCGGCGACTCGGGCAAGCCCCTGAATTCGGATGCGCCCCAGGATTCGGATGAACTGCGGAATTCGGATCGGCCCCGCAATCCGGATCGGGCCGCCGGCCGGGATCGGCCGACCGACCCGCGCCTGACGGCTGCTTCCGAGTGGCTGTCTGGGGGGACCGGACACGGGATCACCCGGAGCCTGGAGCCCGAGGCCCTGGCCACCATCGTGTACCCCTCGGGCACCACCGGCCGCCCCAAGGGCGTGATGCTCTCGCACCGCAACATCCTGAGCAACGCCCGGGGCGCCGCCCAATGCGGCCCGCTCGGCGCCCAGGACGTGTTCCTGTCCTTCCTGCCGCTATCGCATACGCTCGAGCGCACCGCCGGGTGCTACCTGCCGATGCTGATCGGCGCCGAGGTGGCCTTCGCGCGCTCGATCCAACAACTCGGCGAGGATCTGGTCGCGGTCCGGCCGACGGTGCTGATCTCGGTCCCGCGGATCTACGAGGGGGTCTACGCCAAGATCCAGGCCGGACTGAAACAGAAGTCCGGCCTCGCCCGTGCGTTGTTTGCCGCGACGGTCGCGACCGGCTGGGCCCGCTTCGAACGGGTCCAGGGGCGCGCCGGCTGGTCGCCCCGGTTGCTGCTGTGGCCGCTGCTGAATCGGCTGGTGGCCCGGCAGGTGCTGGCGCGCCTGGGCGGGCGCATGGCGTATGCCGTCTGCGGCGGCGCGCCGCTACCCCCGCCGATCGCCCGCTTCTTCATCGGCCTCGGACTGCCGGTCTATCACGGCTACGGCCTGACCGAGGCCAGCCCGGTGGTCACCGCCAACCGGCCGCACGACAACCTGCCGGCCTCGATCGGCACCGCGCTGCCCGAGGCCGAGATCCGGATCGGCGCCCAGCAGGAACTGCTGACCCGCGGCCCCTCGGTGATGCTCGGCTACTGGGAGAACCCCGAGGCCACCGCCCAGGCCATCGACGCCGAGGGCTGGCTGCACACCGGGGACAAGGCACGCATCGACGCCGAGGGCCATGTCTTCATCACCGGCCGGATCAAGGACATCATCGTGCTCGGCAGCGGCGAGAAGGTGCCCCCCGCGGACATGGAGATGGCGATCCAACTCGACCCGCTGTTCGATCAGGTGCTGGTCCTCGGCGAGGGGCGGGCCTTCCTGTCGGCGCTGATCGTACTGAATCCCGAGGCCTGGCGGGAGGCCGCGGCGGCCCTCGACGTGGATCCGGAGGACGCTGCCGCGCGCAACGGCCGGTTCGTCGAACGCAGCCTGCTCACGCGAGTGAACCGCCAACTGAAGGACTTCCCCGGCTACGCCCAGATCCGGCGCCTGTGCACCGTCTGCGAACCCTGGTCGGTCGAGACTGGGCTGCTGACGCCAACGCTGAAGATGAAGCGCGAGCGCATCGTGACCCAGTTGCAGGACCGCGTCGAGGCCCTGTACGCGGACTATTGACGCGGCGGTTCCACCGATCGAAGGGGCGACCGAAGCCGGCCCGTTGCATCGGAACCCCTTCGCACCGGCCCAGCCGTGTCAGCCAGCCGCAGCGACCGCAAGCGCATCAGCTCAGCAGCGACCGCAAGCGCATCAGCTCAGCAGCGACCGCAAGCGCATCAGCTCAGCAGCGACCGCAAGCGGTCGACGGCCTCTTCCAGGCGCGGGCGCGGCTGGGTGTAGGCGATGCGGATGTGATCGCGCCCGGCACCGGGGCTGAAGTCGGTCCCCGGGGTCAACGCCACGCGCGCCTGCTGCAGGATCCGTTCGCAGAGAATTTCGGAATCCGGCCCGTGGGCGCGGCTGTCGGCATACAGGTAGAAGGCCCCGTCGGGCCGGCTCTGCAACACCAGGCCCAGGTCCGGCAGCGCGTCCAGCAAAAAGTCGCGGCGCTGCGCCAGTTCGCGGACCCGGGCCTGCAGCAGGGCCTCGGTCGCCGGCGCGTAGGCCGCCAGCGCCGCGGCCTGGGCCAGGGTCGAGGGGGCGACGAAGAGATTCTGCGCCAGCCGCCGCACCGGCTCGATCCAGGATTCCGGCACCACCATCCAGCCCAGGCGCCAGCCGGTCATCGCGCAATACTTCGAGAAGCTGTTGACGACGACCGCCTCGGGCATCTGCGCGAGTGCGGTCCGGGGCGGTCCGTCGAAGACCAGACGGCCGTAGATCTCGTCCATGATCAACACGCCGTCGCGGGCCCGCACCACCTGTGCAATGGCGCTCAGGCTCGTCGGCGTCAACCGGGTTCCGGTGGGATTGGCCGGCGAGGCCAGCACCAGCGCACGGGTCTTGAGACGCCACGCCGCGCTGACCTGCGCGGGGGTCGGCTGAAAATCGGTCTCGCCCGTGACCGGCACCAGCTGCGGCACCGCACCCAGGGCGGTGACGAACTGGCGATTGCAGGCATACCCCGGATCCGGCAACAGCACGCCGTCGCCGGCATCGGTCGCGGCGGCCAGCGCCAGCAAGATCGCGGCCGAGGCGCCCGCGGTGACGATCACCCGTTCGGGATCGATCGCCAGCCCGTACAGCCGCTGGTAGTCGGCGGCGATCGCGGTGCGCAGCGCGGTGGTGCCGTGCGCCGGCGTGTAGCGGGTGACGCCGTTGACCAGGGCGCGCTGCGCGGCGCCGACGATCGCCGCCGGGGTTGCGAAATCGGGCTCGCCGACCTCGAGGTGAACCACGCCTTCCCCGCTCGCCTCCAGCGCCTGCGCCCGGGCGAGCACCTGCATCACGCGGAAGGGATCCATGGCTGCCGCCCGGGCAGAAACGCGCAAGCCGACGCTCACCGGGTCAGCGCTTCACGTGGCGCAACAGGCGCTTGCGCTTGCGGCGCTGACTCTCGGTCAACACGTTCTTGCGGCCCGCGAAGGGGTTGGTGCTGCTCTTGAACTCCAGGCGCAGCGGGGTGCCGACCAGCTTCAGGTGCTTGCGAAAGAAGTTTTCCAGAAAGCGCTTGTAACTGCCCGGCAGCGCCTCGGTCTGGTTGCCGTGAATCACGATCACCGGCGGGTTCTTGCCGCCCTGGTGGGCATAACGCAGCTTGATCCGGCGGTTGCCGACCAGCGGCGGCTGATGCTCCATCACCGCCGACTCGAGCAGCCGCGACAGCTGCGGCGTGGACAAGTCGACGAAGGCACTGGCGTAGGCCTCCTGCACATCCTCCAGCAGGTGCCCGACATTGGTCCCGTGGCGCGCGGAGATCAAGCGCATCCGGGCGAAGCGCAGAAAGCCGAGTTTGCGTTCCAGGTCCTCGCGGATTCCGTCGCGGACCTCCGGCTCGAGTCCGTCCCACTTGTTCACCGCCAGCACCAGCGCCCGGCCGGCCTCCAGGACCATGCCCAGCAGATGCGCGTCCTGATCGGCGATGCCCGCCTGCGCATCGAACACGACGATGACCACATGCGCGGCCTCGATCGCCTTCAGCGTCTTGACCACGCTGAACTTCTCGACCACGTCGAAGACCCGGGACCGGCGCCGCAGCCCGGCGGTGTCGATCAGTGTGTAGTCCTGTTCGTTGCGCTTGAAGGGGACGAAGATGCTGTCTCGCGTGGTCCCGGCGATCGGCGTGGTGACCATGCGCTCTTCGCCCAGAAAACGGTTCACCAGCGTCGACTTGCCGACGTTCGGGCGCCCGATCAGAGCCACGCGGATCCCGGGCCAGCGTTCCAGGGCTTCCGGGTCGTCCAGGATCAGCGTGCCGGGCGGCTGCGCGGCGGCCAGCGCGTCGAGCTCCTGGCGCACGCGCTGCATCAGCACCGAAACGCCGCGGCCATGAGAGGCGGCGATGGGCACGATCGGCCCCATGCCCAGGCTATGGAACTCCGCGCTGGCCGCGTCGATATCCAGGCCGTCGACCTTGTTCACGACCAGCAGCGCCCGGACACCGAGCACACGCAGGTCCGCGGCGATGACCTGATCCTGCGCGGCCAGGCCGTCGCGGGCATCGACCATGAACAGCACCACATCGGCCTCGGCAATCGCCTGGCGCGTCTGCTGGGCCATCGCCGCATCCATGCCCTCGGCCTCGCCGGACAGGCCGCCGGTGTCCACCGCCATGTACGGAAAGTCGCCGACGCGGCCGATCCCGTACTGACGGTCCCGGGTCAGCCCCGGCAGGTCGGCCACCAGCGCGTCCCGCGAACGCGTCAGCTGGTTGAACAGCGTGGATTTGCCGACATTGGGCCGCCCGACCAGCGCGATGACCGGGATCATCGCGGGCCAGCCGAGGTGGGGGTTCCGCGTGGATCGAGGCCAACGGGTAGACCGGCGCCGAGGGGGAAACCTCGGCCGAACCGCAGTTTCATCACGGCCGACGCGGGTCCGGACCGACCCGCGCGCGGATCGCGCTGACCTGACCGTTGCCCGCGACCACGTACAGCACGCCGTCCTCGAGCACCGGTCGGGTCACGATCGCACTCGATCCGGCCCGCGTGCGCGCCACTACGGCGCCGTCGGTCACGTCCAGCCAATGCAGGTAGCCCTGGTAATCGCCGACCACCGCCTGATCGCCGATCACCACCGGTGCGGTCACGCCACGCAGGCGCAGCCCCGACTGCTGCCAGAGGTCGCCGCCATTGCGCGGATCCAGACCCCAGACATGACTGTCGGCATCGGTCATCACCAGGATTTCGGAATCCGCATGAATATCGCCGCCCTGGTAGGACGAGAATTCCCGATCCCAGATCAGGTCGCCGCTGTCGAGTGCCAACGCGGCCAGACGCCCCTGATAGGTGGAGGCAAACGCCGCGCCGCGATACATCGGTATGTGGCCGTCGGCATCGATCAGCCGTTCCAGCTCGGAACGCCCGCTCGGCACGCCGAGCACGGCCTCCCACAGCACATTGCCGCGATCGGCCCCGAGCATCAGCAACCGGCCGTTGTCAAAGCTGGCCAGCACCCGCCCGGGCAGCATCACCGGAACCTGAACCCCACGCAGGCTCAGCGCCGGCGTGGTGCGCAGCACGGTCCAACGCACCGTCCCGGAGAGCGCGTCCAGCGCATGCAGGCGACCGTCGTTGGTGCGTGCAACCACGGTTTGCCCCTGCACCGGCGACACCGCCAGCACCTCGCTCGACAGGGAGGTGCGCCAGCGTTCGTCACCGTTTTCCAGATTCAGCGCCACCGCCTCGCCATCCAGTGTACCGACGACCGCGATGCCGGCGCCGACCCCGACCCCGGCGGCGATCCGCAGATCGGCCAGGCGGTTGTCCCAACGCGGACTGCCGGTCTCGCGGGACAGGGCCGTGACCCGGCCGTCGGCATCCGCGACCACGACCAGGTCATCGATGATCCCGGGCTGGATCTGCCACAGGAAGCGGTCCCCACCCCGACCGATGGAACGCGACCACAGGGTGTCCGGGGTGTCGAGCGCCGTGAACACCGGCAGCGGCGCCGGTGCCTCGCTGAGATCTCGGCTCCAGAGCCCACAGGCCGTCAAGGAGAAGGCGGTCAGGATCAGCAGCGAGAAACGCAGTACCCGAGGAATCATGGTCACCGGCCTTTTATACGGAGAGTTCATCGATCTTCAGTCGCAGGTATTCGGTGTTGTGCCCGGCCGCCAGCGCGGCCTCGTACTGCTCGCGTGCACGCTCCGGCTGGCCTTGGGCGCGGGCGATATCACCCCGCAATTCCGCACGCAGCCCGGCGAAGGCCTCCGCCGGGACCGCGTCCAGCAGCCTTTCGGCCTGATCGAATTGTCCGGCGGCGATCCGGTGGCGCGCCAGGCGCAGGGTCAGGATCTGCGCATAGCCGGCGTCATGCGCCAGTGCACGCGCCTCCTCCAGCGCGGTGATCGCCCGCTCGGTGTCTTCCTGGCGCTCGGCGATGTCGGCCAGCAGCGCCCAGCCCATCGCCGCATAGGGCGTGCTACGGCCGCGTTCGGACAACTCGCCGACCACCGCGGCCGCATGGGTGTACTGCTCGGCTTCCACATGCGACAGCGCGACCATGTACAGCTCCGATGCGGCCACGCTCTGGGCCTCCTGGCGATCGCTCCACCAGTTCCAGCCGAACAGGCCGGCGATACCCAGGATCAAGCCACCGACGATGGCGCTGCCATTCTCCTTCCACCATTTCTTGATGGCTTCCGCTTTTTCCTCATCGGTGAGGTAACTCATCTATCCCTTCCTCCGGGTTGTCGTTCCAGCCGAGCCTGCATCAGCGCCGTCAGGTCACCCTGGGCCACCGTCAGTTGATCGGTCTCGGAAACGTGCAGCGGCTTGACCAGGACGACCCCAGCCGCCACTTCATCGGGGCCCAGGATAACCGCATAGCGGGCGCCCGTCTTATCCGCCTTCTTCATTTGCGCCTTCATGCTACCGCCGCCGCAGTTCATCACCAGACGCAGCCCCGGCAGTTCGCTGCGCAGGCGCTCGGCCAGGACCAGCGCCGGCGTCTCCAGGCCCTCGCCGGGCAGGACCAGATAGATGTCCGGCCGCTGCGGTTCGGCCGCCACGCCCTGATCCACCAGCAGGCTCACCAGGCGTTCGAGCCCCATCGCAAAACCGATGGCCGGTGTGGCGCGCCCGCCCAATTGCTCGACCAGACCGTCGTAGCGGCCACCGGCGCAGACGGTCCCCTGGGCACCGAGTTCGTCGGTGATCCATTCGAAGACGGTGTGCGTGTAGTAATCCAGCCCACGCACCAGACGCGGATTGTGCGTATACGCAATGCCGAGGGCGTCCAGGTGCGCACACAGCGTCTCGAAGTGGGCCTGCGATTCCGGGTCCAGGTCCTCCATCAGCGTCGGCGCGGCCCGCGCAACCCCGGCGGTATCCGGGTGCTTGCTGTCGAGCAGACGCAGCGGGTTCTCGTACAGCCGGCCCAACGCTTCCGGATCGAGTTGCTCCCGATGCGCCTCGAAATAGGCGATCAACCGCTCGCGGTAGCGTTGGCGGCTGGCCGGGGTGCCCAGGGTATTGAGTTCCAGACGCAGGTTCTGCAGGCCGAGTTCCCGCCACAGGCGTGCGGTCAGCGCCAGCATCTCGGCGTCGACATCCGGACCCGCCAGACCGAAGACCTCGACACCCACCTGATGGAACTGCCGATAGCGCCCCTTCTGCGGGCGTTCGTGCCGGAACATCGGCCCCTGATACCACAGCCGCTGGATCTGGTTGTGCAACAGGCCGTGCTCGATGCCGGCGCGCACGCAGCCGGCGGTGCCCTCCGGACGCAGGCTCAGCCGATCGCCATTGCGATCCTCGAAGGTGTACATCTCCTTCTCGACGATATCGGTGACATCGCCGATGGAGCGCGCGAAGAGTTCGGTGAACTCGACCAGCGGCATGCGGATTTCGCGGTAGCCATAGCCGCCCAGCACCCGGCGCACCCGGGCCTCCAGCTGCTGCCAGGCCGGGATCGCCTCCGGCAGGATGTCGTGCATGCCGCGGATGGAACGAATCGACTTCATGCCGGCCGCGCCCGGCCGCCGCTAGGGGTGGCGAGACTCATGGTGCTTCCAGATTGAAACGGGCCGTGCGGTTGTCCCGGGTATAGGGTTCCAGGGCCACGGGGATCCCCTGATGGTACAGCGTGACCCCGGGCGCGTTACCCAGCATCACCCGCGCCGGCAGCTGCACCGAGAGCGCCTGATCATCGCCCGGATGGAAGATGCCCTGCAGCACCACGCGATCGCTGGCCGAGCGGATCTCGATCCAGGAGGTCTGTTGGAATTCCAGCCGCAAGGTCCCCGGAGACACGCTGGCGCCTGCGGATACGACATCGAGCCCGGGTTCCGGGGTGGCCTCGGCTTCGGGGACGGCTTCGGCGGTGGCCTCGGTCACGGGTTCGGCCTCGGTCACGGGTTCGGCCTCGGTCGCGGGTTCGGTCGCGGGCTCGGCCCCGGTCGCGGGCTCGGCGATGGCGCCGGGAATGGCGGTCGCATCG
>PWGH01000019.1 GCA_003555285.1 Thioalkalivibrio sp. | reverse complement strand
GCCGACCCTGAGCGGGCAGCCAGTGGGGGTGGATGAGTGGCTGAAGTCGGACGTGAACCTGACGTTCGGAACCGGTCTTTAGGATCACATTGAGACCTGCCCGGCCTGCGGCGGTGCGGACCCCGGGGTGATCAATAATTCATCGACCACCGGACTAAGAAGATGGCGGATTCCCATGCCACTCTCACGCGCTGCGGGAAACCCCTTGATTGTCATAACCCGGTCGTGCGTATAGTGTCTACGCGTCCCGAGGCCGAGGTTCAGGCCGTCGGCCGCCCGGCCGAGCTCGCACGATCGAGCGATGCCCGATACGACCTGGAACCCCCGCATGGACACGTCCTCACCCGTCATTGAACGCTTGGCCCGGCAGCTGACCGCGCTCGAAGCCGCGGGCGAATCGGTTGTGGAGGGGGGCGAGTCGTGGCGGCCCTGCCCAAGGCTGCAGCAGTCGCTCGCAAGGCTCGTGGGTGAGGCTGGCCTGCGCTCCCTGTTGTCCCGAGCGCTGACGCTGGCGCAGGCAGAGGCCCCGTCGTTGGCTGCGGCTCGGGTGCAGCCGGACGGTTCATTCGAGGGGCCAGGCCCCGCGCAAGACGACGAGGCACGGGTCATCGTCGTGGCCAAGCTGCTCGGACTGTTGCAGACCTTCATCGGAGCATCTTTGACGCTGCAGTTCGTGCGCGACGCGTGGCCAGAATTATCGGTGAACGAGACCGGGGTGAACGAGATGGGGCAGAGAGGCGAGGGACGGTCATGAGTGCGGATAAGGTAACGATCGGACGGCTGCCAACCGGGGTTCCGGGTCTGGACGATATCCTCGGCGGCGGTCTGCCCGAGTACTCGTTCAACATCATTGCCGGAACTCCCGGAGGCGGCAAGACGACCCTCGCCCACCAGATCATGTTTGCGAACGCCACCGCGGAGCGCCCGGCGCTGTATTTCACCGTACTGGGCGAGCCGGCGATCAAGATGCTTCGCTACCAGCAGCAATTCCGGTTCTTCGATCCGGCCCGGATGCACAGCGCGATCCGATTCATCAACCTGAGCGAGGTGGTCTTGGAACAGGATCTGGGCGCGGTCCTCGAGAAGATCATCGCGGAGGTTGAGGCGACCGGCCCCAGCCTCGTTGTGGTGGACTCCTTCCGGACCGTGTTGCGCAAGACCGGGCGCGGTTACGAGGGGGAACTTCAGGGCTTCGTGCAGAAGCTGGCCCTCCATTTGACGAGCTGGCAGGCGACCACCTTCCTGATCGGGGAATATTCCGAAGGGGAAATGCGGGACAATCCGATCTTCACCGTCTGCGACGGCCTGTTCTGGCTGCATCAGCAGGTCGAGCGCAACTCGATCGTGCGCAAGCTGCAGGTGATCAAGCTCCGGGGCCAGGCGTCCATCCCGGGGTTGCACACGTTTCGCATCAGCAACGACGGCATCGAAACCTTCCCGCGCAACTTCGGCCTGACCGGACGCACGCAGCGGGATACCCCCCGGCGGCGGCTCTCCTGCGGGATCCCGGCACTGGATGCGATGATGGGCGGGGGCATTCCCGAGGGCGACAGCGTGATGGTGGCTGGACCTTCGGGCTCGGGCAAGTCGATTTTCGCGACCCAGTTCCTCCATGAGGGGCTGCGCTGTGGCGAGCCGGGGATCGTGGCCATCTTCGAGGAACGCCCGGAGGAGTACGTCGGACGGGCGACCGGCCTGGGTATGGATTTGCAAAGGGCTCAGGAGCATGACCAACTCACGGTCCTTTACCTGCGGCCGCTGGACCTCTCGGTGGACGAGACGGTGCGCGAGATCGTTGATCGGGTCGCGAAGAGCGGCGCCAAGCGGCTGGTCATCGATTCGCTGGCCGGGTTCGAGCTCGCCCTCGCGCCCGGTTTTCGCGAAGACTTTCGCGAGTCGCTGTACCGGATGATCGGGGCGCTGACCCGGACCGGCGTCACGATCGTCAGCACCGTTGAGCTGCCCGAGGACTTCACGACACTGGCGATGACCCCATACTCCGTCTCGCTGCTGAGCGACGACATCATCCGGATGCGCTACGTGGAGATCGACGGCGAGCTGCGCAAGGTGCTGATGATCATGAAGATGCGCGGCGGCGACCACAGCAAGGACATCCGCGAATACGAGATCACGGCCGATGGTTTGCAGGTCTGTGATCGACTGACCGGCTACCACGGTCTGATCACCGGCATCCCGCAGCCACTTCCCGGGGCGCCGGAGAGTAAAGGGTAGGAGGGCCCTGTGGACAAAAAACCGGAAGGCGACGCCCCCGACGCTGCGAACGACATCCAGGACCTATGGCCCTATTTGTCGGAATACTCCCCGCAACCGCTGGTGGCGCTCGAAGGCGCAACCCATGTCGTTCGCTACCTGAATCCCGCGTTCGCCCGGCTTGTCGGCGCGTCCATCGAGGATCTGCTGGGCCGACCGTTTGCCGAGGCCGTGCCGGAGTGCGACGGGAACGGGTGCATCGCGCTCCTCGATCAAGTGTTGCGCACCGGGGTGGCGGAAAGGCTCGACGGACAGCGGCATGGTGTGGAGTCCCCTCCGGTCTACTGGTCCTATGTGGCGTGGCCGACCCCGGGGCACGACGGCCGCCCGTCGGGGCTGATGCTACAGGTCACCGACGCCACCGAGGCTACCGCCTTTCGTCAGCAGGCGGTCGCGTGGAACGAGGCCCTCATTGTCTCCTCGACCGAGCAGCACGCGCTTACCGCACGCCTGGAGATCCTGACGGCGCAACTCAAGGCGGCGCTCCAGGCGCGCGACGACGCCTTGGCCTACGTCCGCAGCATTGTCAAGACGGTGCGCGAGCCGCTGGTGGTCCTCGACAGCCGGCTGTGCGTGCAGAGCGCCAACCCCGCCTTCTATCACACCTTCCAGGTTTCCCCGCAGGACGCCCACGGCCAGCTCCTGTATGAGCTCGGCAACCGGCAGTGGGATGCCCTCCGCCTGCGCACCCTGCTCGAAGAGTCCCTGACCCACGACACCGCGTTCAACGACTACGAGGTCGAGCACGACTTCCCCGTCATTGGCCGGAAGGTGATGCTGCTGAACGCCCGCAGGCTTCAGCAAGAGGGGACCGAGTTGATCCTCCTGGCCATCGAGGACGTGACCGAGCGGCGGCGGGCCGAGAGAGAACGCCAAGAAATGGAAACCCGCTTCACCTCGCTGGTGAAGAACATCAAGGACCACGCCATCTTCACCCTTGACCCCGAAGGCCGGGTGACTAGTTGGAACGTCGCCGCCGAACAAGTCCTGGGCTACACGGAGGCGGAGGCGCTCGGGCAACACTTCGCGTTCATTTTCACGCCGGAGGACCGCCAGCAGGGCATGCCCGAAGCCGAGTTGCATGCGGCGCGGGAGGTGGGCCGCGCCGAAGACGAGCGCTGGCACCTGCGCAAGGGCGGGGAGCGGTTCTGGGCCCTGGGCATCGTCAGCGCGTTGCACGACACTGACGGTCGGCTGACCGGCTTCTCCAAGATCCTGCGGGACATGACCGATTGGAAGCGAGCCGAGCAGACCATGCGGGCAAGCGAGCAGCGGCTGCGCATGGCCCTTGATATGGCCTATACCGTCGCGTTCGACTGGGATATCCCGCGCAACGAGGTGCGGCGGCACCACTCCCGCATGGGGGCACTGCCGACGACGCTGGAGGAGCGGCCGAGCAGCCTGGAGGAGGTCTGCGCGGCGATCCACCCGGATGATCAAGAGCGCTTCCTCGCAAATCTCCACGCCGCCTTGGACCAACCGGAGCGGGGGTACAGAGCGGAATACCGGCTGTGTGAGCCGGACGGACGGATCGTCTGGCTGGCCGACTACGGCTACCTGGAGTGCAACGGGCAGGGACACCCGCAGCGCCTGATCGGGCTCTCGCAGGACATCACGGAGCGAAAGGTGGCGGAGGCGGCCTTGCAGGAGGCCGATCGCCGCAAGGACGCCTTTCTCGCCACCCTGGCCCACGAGCTCCGCAACCCCCTCGCACCGATCCGCACCGGCCTCGACTTGATCGAGACCTTGCGCGGTGACGCGTCCGCCTGCGAAGAGCCCATACGGATGATGGATCGCCAGCTCAACCACTTGGTACGGCTGGTCGACGACCTGCTGGACGTCCACCGCATCAGCCGCGGCAAGATCGAGCTACGCAAGGAGCGGCTCAACCTCGCCGACGTCATCAATGCCGCCCTGGAGATGAGCGACAGTGGGCTGAGCCGGAGCGATCGGCGGCTCACTGTCAGCGTCCCACCCGAGCCGCTCGCAGTGGAGGGCGATCGGGTACGGCTGGCGCAGATCATCGCGAACCTCCTGAACAACGCGGCCAAGTTCACCGACGCGGGCGGCCGCATTGACATGCGCGTGACGCCTCGCGGCGAGCGGGTGGAGATTCAGGTGCAGGACGACGGGCGTGGGATCCTGCGCGAGCGGCTCGACAACATCTTCGAGATGTTCTCTCAGGCCGAGCCTGGCCATGGCGGCGGTCTGGGCATTGGCCTTTCTTTGGTGCGGGCCCTGGTCGAGATGCACGGTGGTACCGTCTGCGCTGACAGCGAGGGTCCTGGGCGCGGTGCCACCTTCACCGTCTCGCTGCCCCTCTTTCGCAGCGCACCGGCGCAGCCAACGGCTGACAAGGCAACGGAGTTCGACGTCCTGCAGACGCAGTGCCGCGTCCTCGTGGTGGACGACAATCGCGACATTGCTGAAGGCCTGCGCCTGCTACTCACAATGCTGGGAGCCGAGGTACGGATAGCGCATGACGGGGCCGAGGCCCTGCGGATCTGCGAGGACTGGGAGCCGACGCATGTTCTGATGGATATCGGGATGCCGGGCATGGACGGCTTCGAGGCCGCCCGACGACTGCGGGCGCAGCATCCCGACGGCGCCTTCCGCCTCATCGCTGTCACCGGATGGGGGCAGGAGGAGGACCGGCAGCGGGCGCGGGAGGCGGGTTTCGACGAGCACCTCGTCAAGCCGATGGGGGTCCGCGAACTGAAGACTGTCCTCTCCAGCTAAGTCGCTGAGTAGGCTCGGATCCGCGGCTGGTAGGACCGGCAATGTCCGCAAAGCATTACTGACCGGACCACGCATGATGGTGGGGGAGTGCCTTCTTTGGGCCG
>PWGH01000285.1 GCA_003555285.1 Thioalkalivibrio sp. | reverse complement strand
GGCGGCCGCCGATGCCGCCGCACGGGTGGTGCAGGCGGGGGCGACCGTGGTGGGTTCCCAGCCCGCCCGCCCGATCCGACTGCCGCAGGTTCTGTTGCTGGACCATCCCGCGCTGCTCACGCGCGGTCTGGAAATTGCCAGCAGCCTGTCGCTGGAGCCGGAGGTGTCGGCGACCGACGTTGTCAATCTGGCGGCCAAAGTCTCGGCGGCCGCCGGTTCGCCCTGGGGCACGTCGGTCTTTCGCGCGAGCGATGCGGCCCCGGCCAGCGCCGGCAGCTTCGACGGATGGCAGGCCACGGCGACGATTCGGGGGGTCGCCTATGCCTTGGGCGCGCCGACCGAGGGCGAGGCGTTGCCGCCGGCCGTGCACGCGCGCCGACGCGGGCAGCACGTGCTGCTGCTGCGCGAGGTGCAGGCAGCGCGGCTGCTGGGGGCGGTACTGCTGCGTCCCGGGCTGGCGCCCGGGGTCGACGCCCTGGTTCGGGCTTGTGCGACCCACCGGGTTCAAATCGCGGTACGCCGTCAGGGGGACGCCTTGGCCAGTGAACGGCTCGCCCAGCGTGCCGGAATCCCCCTGGTGGCCGGCGAGACCACGGCCCTGATTCGCGAACACCAGCGCGCCGGTGCCCGGGTGATGTATATCTCCGCCCGGAGTACCGAGGGTGCGGCGTTTCTGGCCGCGGATCTGGCCGTGGGGCTGACCGACGCCGCAGTGCCCTTTTCCGAGGCCCCGGATCTACTGGTGCCCGGGCTCGATGTACTGGCCGAGGTGCTCGAGACAGCGGCGCTGCACGAAGCCGTCCGGCGGGAGGTGACGGTCCTGTCCGTCGGCAGCAATGCGCTCGGGGGGGGCTGGGGCCTTTGGGGCCGGGCCCATCCCGCGAAGACGGTGGCCGCGTCCAGTGTGGCCGACACCGCGTCGCTGGCGGTGCTGGTCTGGGTCGGACTGCGCCTGCGCCGTCGACAGCAGCAGGGCGAGCGGCGCGGAGCGAGCAAACTGGTCGACCCGCAACCCGAGCAGTGGGGCGCACGCCCTGTCGATGCGCTCTTCCAGGCCCTGCAAACCCGTCCAGAGGGCCTGACCGAGGACGAAGCGGTGCGGCGCCGGCGGGTGGAGCAGGCGCCGGATCGCCGCCACCCCCTGTTCGAGGCGCTGGAGGACAACCTTCGTTCCCCGTTGACGGCGGTGGTTGCCGCAGCCACCGGCCTGACGCTGCTGCACGGGGCCCGCACGGATGCCGCGATCCTGGCGCTGACGCTGGCCGCGAATCTCGGCATCGGCGTCTGGCAGGAGTATCGCAGCAACACGATCGCCCAGGCCCTGCGGCGTCGCGAAGTGACCACCGCTCGGGTGTTACGCGACGGAGCCACGTGTCGCATTCCGACGCACGAATTGGTGCCGGGCGATCTTCTGCTGATTGCGCACGGCGAACGCAGCCCGGCCGACGCACGCCTGATCGAGGCCCATGACCTCGAAGTCGACGAGGCCGCACTGACCGGGGAGTCCTTTCCGGTCCCCAAGCGGGCCCAGGGCGGTACGGCGTCCAACCGCATCCTGCTCGAGGGCAGCGACGTGCTGATGGGTCACGGCCGAGCGGTCGTCGTGGCTGTGGGTCGCGGCACCCGAATGGGGGCGACCACCGCGGCCGTGCTGTCGAGGATCGAGCGGGAGAACGTGCTGGCGGTGAGCCTCGCCCGTTTGTTCTGGCGCGTGCTGCCGGCGACCGTTCTCAGCGGGGCGACGGTAACCCTGGCCGGTATCCTGCGCGGTCGACCCCCGCTGAGCGAATTGCTGAGCGGCGCGAGCATCGCCTTGGCGGCGATTCCGGAGGCCTTGCCGGCGCTGGCCGGATTGGGACAGGCCGCGGCCGCGCGGCGGCTGGCGGCGCGCAACGTGCTGTTGCGCCGGCCCGCGGCGATCGAGGCCCTCGGCCGCGTGGACATCGTCTGTGTGGACAAGACCGGGACCCTGACCCAGGGCCGGCCCTCGGTGCGTCGGGTCGCCCCCTGTGCGGCGGAGGCGGTCGTGCTGCCGGAGGACGGCAGCCCGCAGAGCACCCGAATCCTGCGCGCCGCGGGTCTTGCAAGCCCGCATCCGGAGGCCGATGGGGCCGGATGGCATGCCACCGATCGGGCGGTGCTGCAGGCGGCGCAGGATGCCGGGCTCGAGGCCGAGATCCGGCGCGAGCGGCGAGACGAATCACGCTTTGCGTCCGATCAGCCCTACCACGCGGCGGTGGTCGACGACGGGCTGTATGTGAAGGGCAGCCCCGAATGGGTCGTGGAGCGCTGCACGGGGGAGTGGGTGAACGAAGGCACCCGCGCCCTGGATGCGGAGGCCCGGGCGCGTCTGCTGGCACAGGTGCGCGACATGGCCGCGCGCGGCTTTCGCGTGCTGATGATCGCCCGGGGCGAGGCCTCGGGTTCGGTGCAGGATCCGCGGGATCTCGTCGCGCTCGGTCTGGTCGGCATTGCCGACCCGTTGCGCGAAACCGTGCCCGAGGCGGTACGCCGCTGCCAGGCCGCCGGCATCCGCATGATCATGCTTACCGGCGATCATCCGGTCACCGCCGAGCAGATCGCGCGGGAGGCGGGGCTGCTGCATGGCCCCGATGCGCAGGATCGAGTGATGGCCGATGTCGTCGCGCTGGACGATGACGATCTGGACCGGCGCCTCGCGGACGCGGTGGTGATCGCCCGGACCACGCCGCTGGACAAGCTGCGCATCGTCGAGAGCCTGCGCCGTCAGGGTCATGCCATTGCGATGACCGGGGACGGCGTCAACGATGCGCCGGCCCTGCGGCTCGCCGACGTGGGCGTGGCGCTCGGGCGATCGGCCACCGCCGTCGCCCGCCATACCGCAGAGGTGATCCTGGAGGACAACGATTTTCTGAACCTGGTCGAGGCGCTGATCGAGGGCCGCAGCTTCTGGAAGAATCTGCGCCGCGGCCTGGCCCTGCTGCTGGGTGGCAACCTGGGAGAACTGGGGTACATGGCGGTCGGCAGCGCCTTCGGCCTGGGGGCGCCGCTGACCGTGCGTCAGATCCTGGCGATCAACCTGATCACCGATGCGCTGCCGACCTTCGCCTTGACCGCGCAGGCGCCCGAGCACCGGGTGCTGGCCGGCCTCGAACGCGGCGGACCGGCCGCCTTCGGCGCGCCGCTGCGGGAGGCGATGGCGCGTCGCGCGCTCGCCACCGCGGGGCCGGCGTTGGGCGCCTACCTGCTGGCACGCACCGACGGGTCCATCGATCAGGCCCGCAGCGTCGGTTTTGCCACGCTGGTGTTCACGCAATTGGCGCTGACCGTGGCGTCCGGTCGCGGCCCGGGCGGCGACCTGGCGGGTCCCGTAGCCGGTGCCGTGGCCGCTTCCGGCGGCACGATGCTCGGCCTGCTGACGATCCCGCCGTTGCGTTCCCTGTTCACGCTGGGTCCACCCACGCCACTCGGGTGGGCACTGATCGGCGCCAGCACCGTGCTGGCACCGCAGATCGCGCGTATTCCGTTGCGACGAATAGGGCTATAGCCATCCGATGCGAGGGCGTAGCACTCTGTACCGCATGAAATCCTTGATCGAGTCCTATCGCGCCGTGGTGGTGGGTGCCCGCGGGGGCCTGGGTGAGGCCTTCGTCGAGCACCTGCGCGCGGACCCGGCGTGTGGGCAGGTGGCGGCCCTGGCGCGTGCCGGCGACCCCCGGCAGGGCGATCCGGGTCTGGACCTCACCGATGAGGCGAGCGTCCGGCGGACGGCGGCCTGGCTTCAGGGGCAGGCGCCCGAGTGGGAGCTGATCGTCGATGCCACCGGGGTACTCACCATCGGTGGTCAGGGGCCGGAGAAGCGCCTGCGTGATCTTGATCCCCGCATCATGGCGCAGGCCTTTGCGATCAACGCCATTGGTCCCGCGCTGCTGTTCAAGCACCTCACCCCGCTGTTGCCCCGCACCCGTCGCGGCCTCTTCGCCACCCTGTCCGCACGCGTCGGGTCCATTGCCGACAACCACCTCGGCGGGTGGGTGAGCTATCGAGCCTCCAAGGCCGCCCTGAACCAGATTATGCGCACCACGGCGCTGGAGCTGCGTTTCAGTCACCGGCAGGCCGTCGTCGTTGCGCTGCAGCCGGGTACGGTGGCCACACGCCTCTCCGCGCCCTACCGCAGTCGGGCCCCGATCATCTTGAGTCCCGATGTGTCGGCGCGGCGCCTGCTCGAGGTCCTCGACGCCTTGGAACCGGCCCAGTCCGGTGCGTTCTTCGATTTCGAAGGGCAATTGCTGCCGTTTTGAGCCCTGGGGCCGGGTGTCGCGGGTGGCTGCGTTTGACAGCCGAGGTCGGTGGCGTTCTACTACAGGAAAGATCATCTAAGCGACTGAATCGATGAATGAACACCGCCTATCGCCCCGCCTGCGTTGTGAGTGGCCCGTCGAGGTGCTGGGACCGGGGGGGCAGCATTTCCCCGCACAGTCTGCTGAGATCTCCGCCTTGGGTATCGGGGTGCTGGTGGATCATTCCACCGCGCGTTCCCTGGTGCCGGACGGTGGCATCCCGAGGCCCGATGCGCCACCCGTCGCCGTAGTGGTTCATGTTCCCGGCCCGGTGACGGCCGGCGACCTGCCGCTGGAGGGACGGGTCCGGCATATTCGGCGTCTGTCCCAGGCCCAATACCTGCTGGGCGTAAAGTTCACCGATCCTGATCTGACCCATCGCGCGGCGATCCAGGCTCTGGTCGACCGAGCCCTGATCGATCAGGATGCAGCGCGATGGGCCTTTCGGTGATTGGATTCTCCGCGTGCGGTGTTCGTTGCGGCTGCAGCGAAGGCCGCATCGCGCCGGCCCTGGGCCGTTCTTGACCGTACCGGTCCGGGCCGGGATACTGGAAACGAGCCCATCGGAATTCCCGTATTGCGGCGACACCGAGCCGCCAGACCGGGGGCATCGGCCGCTGGATGTTTCAGTCCCTGTCCCCAGCCCTTTGATGCACCCTCTGCATTCAGCCTTGGCCTTCAGCATCGGCCGAGTTGCCAGGAGCCGGGTGCCCCACGATCTGGATGCCCTACCGTTGCCAAGGACGATCAGCGGGATTCCTTAACCAGAGGAGGAGCCAGATGATTTCCTCGACTGTGGAGCGCGTACCCCTCAACACCTCCGAACGGATCAACCAGCGCATTCAGCGCGAGATGCTTCAGCGCCTGTATTACTACCAGCAGCACCCGGAGGAAATCGACCAGCGATTGGCCGAACTCGATCGGGAGTGGGATATCGAGAGAGCGCTGGTGGCGAACGCGTCGGTGTTGATGACGACCAGTGTCTGGTGGAGTCTCTTCGGGCGGCGCTGGACCCTGCTGGTTGCGGCCGCCGTGTCCGGTTTTCTGCTGCAGCATACGCTGCAGGGCTGGTGTCCGCCGATTCCGGCGTTTCGGCGCCTCGGATTTCGAACCGCCACGGAGATCGCAACCGAGCGTTATGCGCTGAAGATCCTTCGTGGTGACCTGGATGCCATTCATGGCAGCAGCGAAATGGAGACCACCGTCGCGATCCTGCAGGCCCCGAGCCAAAGCCGACAGGGCCTGCACTAGGGTCTCCAACGTCCGGCCGATCGCGCGTGCAGGGGTGCTGGACCCACCACGGCACCATGCACAGCAATGGGGTCCATGGCAGGGGCATGCCCGATCCCCAGACCTGACAAGGACGTCACGGCGCACCGGCATCCGGCCGTGCGGCCGGCACGGGATGAGCCGGTGCGGCCGGCGGGGATTCAGGTGGGGATGCCAATGGGTCCTGCTACCTAGGCGCTCATCGGCCTGTTCGGCGAGCCACCCGATCCCTTAGGTTTTGAAGGCAACATGCCGGCGACAGAGCACCCATCCCTCGGGTCGTGCACCCGTCAGGAGTGCCTCATGATTTGCTTTCACGCCTCGCACGAACAATTCCCCCCAGGGCAGATGCTGCAACTGGCCGAGCAGGCGCGGGATGCCGGGTTCGAGGGCATCACCTGTTCCGATCACTTTCACCCCTGGAGCGCCCAACAGGGGCAGAGCGGCTTTGCCTGGTCGTGGCTCGGGGCCTCCCTGCAGGCGACCGGTCTGCACCATGGCGTGGTGACGGCACCGGGCTGGCGCTACCACCCGGTCGTCCTGGCCCAGGCGGGGGCCACGCTGGCCGAGATGTTCCCCGGCCGGTTCTGGATGGCCCTCGGCAGCGGGGAGGCCCTGAACGAGGGGATCGTCGGGCAGCGTTGGCCGGCCAAGGCAGAGCGAATGCAAGTGCTCGAGGAGTCCGCTCAGATCATCCGCGCCCTGTGGGCCGGGGAGACGGTCACCCGGTACGGCCTGGTGAATGTGGAGGAGGCGCACCTGTACACACGCCCCCCCGAGCCCCCGTTGCTGCTGGGAGCCGCGATCAGTCCCGAGACCGCCGAATGGATCGGCGGTTGGGCCGACGGCATGATCACCCATTCCCGCGAGCGCGAGGAGCTGGCGACGGTCGTCGAGGCCTTTCGGCGCGGCGGCGGCGAGGGCAAGCCGATGGTGCTCAAGGCGGATATCTCCTATGCCGAAACCGAGGCCGCGGCCCTGCAGGGCGCCTGGGAGGAATGGCGAACCAACATCTTCGACAGCTCGCTGTTGGCCCAGCTTCGCCTGCCCAGCGAATTCGAGGACGCCGGTCGTTACGTCCGGCCGGAGGACCTGCGTGCTCACGTGCGGATCTCGCGGGATCTGGACCAGCAGATCGAATGGCTTCGAGAGGATCTGGCGATGGGCTTCACGACCGTGACCGTCCACAACGTGAACCGGGCGCAGGCGCGCTTCATTCGCGACTTCGCAGGGGTGGCGTTCCATCACGCAAAGGGCTTTTGATCGCCATCACCGGACACCGACCGAACGAACGCGGAGGACGAGTGATGACGGCTAGCGCTGACTTGTCCCGGGGTGACCCACCCCGTTTTGATTCACCTCGGGCGTATCAGCCCATTGCCGACTACGGCATCATCGGCAACCTGCGCAGCGTCGCCCTGGTGGCCAGGGATGGCTCCATCGACTGGTGCTGCCTGCCCCGCATGGACAGCCCCAGTGTCTTCGCCGCCCTGCTCGACACGCATCGTGGCGGCTTCTTTCAGGTCCGTCCGGTCGATGGTGGCCGCGGCGCCCAGGAGTATGTCGAGGCGACCAATGTGCTGAGAACCCGCTTCGACACCGGCGGCGCAACGCTGTGGGTAACCGACTTCATGCCCCTGCAGGGCAATATCAACGGACGCAATGCCTCGCATGCGGTACCCGAGATCCATCGGGTGCTGGAATGTCAGGATGGGCCCGTGGACGTCGACGTGGTCTGGGCGCCGCGGCTGGATTACGCCCGCCAGGACACCGTGCTGAGTGCCTCGTGTGCGGGATGGCGGGCCAGCGCCGGACCGGCCACCCTGAGCATCGGGGGTCTCGACGACGCGGAGGCCATCGAGGCGCAGGACGGGCCTCGGCTGCGGGCTCGTTTGCGAATGGATCCCGGGGTGAAGCGGGTGCTGGTGATGCGTTGGGAATCCGAGCGGGCCGATGCCGATGTCGACCAGACCGTGCACCTGTTGGACGCGACCTTGAAGACCTGGAAGGCCTGGGCGCGCCGTGAGGGGCTGGTGGACAAGCGCATCTGGGCGGGAAACCATCGCCACCTGGTCACACGATCGGCGCTGGTCTTCAAGCTGATGAACATGGCCGATTCCGGGTCGATTGCCGCTGCCCCCACCACCTCGCTTCCGGAAGAGATCGGCGGGGTGCGCAACTGGGATTACCGCTATGCCTGGATCCGCGACGCGGGGCTGACCGCGCAGGCGCTGGTGGCCATCGGTCATGAGGCCGAGGCCGTGGACCTGTTGCGCTGGTTCGAGGAGGTCTCGAAGTCGTGTGTCGCCGGGCAGCGGGAGTTGCAGATCATGTACGGGCTGCATGGCGAACTCGATCTGCAGGAGTATCCGCTCGAACACTTCGAGGGGTATCGGGGTTCCCGGCCGGTGCGTATCGGCAACGGCGCCTACCACCAGTTTCAACTCGAGGTTTACGGCGAACTCGTCAGCACCGCTTACGAACTCGCGCGCCGCGGCCACCAATTCACCAGTGAGATCGCAAGCTTCATCGCCTGGATCGCCGATCACGTGGTCGAGGTCTGGGAGCGGCCGGATTACGGGATCTGGGAGGTGCGCGGGGAGCCGCAGCATTTCGTCTATTCGAAGGTGATGGCCTGGGTCGCGTTGGACCGCGCGTTGCTGCTGGCCCGGGATTACGACCTGAACGGCAACGCCAAGCGCTGGGAGACGGAGAAGGCGCGGATTCGGGACCAGGTGATGGAGCGGGGCTTCGATCGAGAGCTGAACGCCTTCGTCCAGTCCTACGGCTCCAAGGCGATGGACGCGGCGAACCTGCGACTGCCCCTGGTCGAGTTCCTGCCGGCCGAGGACACGCGCGTTCAGGGTACCGTCGACCGGATCATGGCCGATCTGATGGCCGGCGGCCTGGTGCGCCGCTACGTAACGGACGACGGGCTACCCGGGGAGGAGGGCGCCTTCGGCCTGTGCACCTTCTGGTTGGTCGACGTACTGGCGCTGTCGGGCCGGCTCGACGAGGCCGAGCGTGTATTCGAGGCCATGATCGGGCACGCCAACCACCTGGGCATCTTTCCCGAGCAGATCGACCCCAAGACCGGCGAATTCCTCGGCAATTACCCGCAGGCCTTCACCCATATCGGCCTGATCAACAGCCTGCTGTACCTGGCCTATGCCCGAGGCCTGGAGATTCCCGAACACCATCCGATCGGAACCACCGCGCATCGGCAACAACGCAGCGGACACGACGGAACCGGGGCACCGACCCTGCCCGAGGATGATTGACCCGGGGCATCCATGATCGGGGCGAAGCCCTGACCGAAGCGAAGCCTGACCGAGCGAAGCCCTGACCGAGCGAAGCCCTGACCCGCGGGGTCGCATGACCGAGGAGGTTCGATGACCGACGCCTTTAGCAACTGGTCGGGCAGTCTGCGCTTCACTCCGGCCACCCATGCGCGCCCCGCGAACGAGGCGCAGTTGCAACAGCTGGTGCGCGACGCCGGCGCCGAGGGCCGGACGGTGCGGGTGCATGGCGCCGGGCATTCGTCGACGCCGCTGGT
The DNA here is from genome assembly GCA_003555285.1 of Thioalkalivibrio sp. The sequence continues at coordinate 11,376 of PWGH01000285.1, read as the reverse complement.
GCAGACGGCCGATATCCTGGTCTCGATGAAGGCCTTCAAGGGGGTGGTGCGCCAGGAGGGGGATATCCTTACGGTTCGCTCCGGGATGATGCTGAAGGAGGCCAATCAGACCTTTCTCGAACATGGACTGGCGCTCGAGAACCTCGGCGACGTCGACCTGCAGGCGCTGGCCGGCGCGATCGGCACCGGAACCCACGGCACCGGTAGAAACCTGCGCATCCTGTCGAACCATCTGGTCGGTGGTCGGCTGGTGAACGGCCAGGGCGAGATCGTCGAGTTCACGCTGGAGACGGATCCGGAATTGACGCTGGCCGCCCGCGTGGCGCTGGGCGCGCTCGGGATCTTCACCGAATACCGCCTGCAGCTGGTGCCGGCCTTCCAGCTGCATCGCCAGGAATGGTGCACCCATATCGAGGACTGCATGGCGCATCTGGATGCGCTGATCGCGAACCACCGCAACTTCGATTTCTACTGGTACCCCCGCAGTGACGAGGCCAAGCTCCGGACGCTGAACCCGCCCGGGGAGGAACCCACGGATCTGCCGTATGCCTGGTGCCAGAAAGCGAAGACCGGCTGGAGCGGCGACGTGATCCCCCGGGGGCGCGACAACAAGTTCGACGAAATCGAATACTGGCTGCCGATCGAGAACGGCCCGGCGTGCTTCGCCGAGGTCCGCGAACGCATCAAGGCGGTTCACCGCAAGACCGTCGGGTGGCGCGTGCTGTACCGCACCGTCGCCGGCGACGAGGCCTTCCTGAGTGGCGCCCACGGGCGGGACTCGGCCACCGTCTCGATGCACCACAACGCCTCGTTGCCGCATGAGGCCTTCTTTCGGGATATGGAGCCGATCCTGCTTCGCCACGGCGGCCGGCCGCACTGGGGCAAGAAGCATTATCAGAACGCCGAGGGGTTGCGGCCGCTGTATCCGCAGTGGGAGCGTTTTCAACGAATCCGGCGGGCGATGGACCCGAACGGCGTCTTCCTGAACCCGCACCTGCACGACCTTTTCGAGGGACCCGCGGGGGCGACCCCGTGAGCCTCGCGAAGGCCGCCACGACGGAGACGCCCCCATGGCGACGCGCTCATGGACACCCGCATGAATAACAGCACCGGCAATGCCGCGGGCCCGGGCCACGCCGCCGGGCGAACCGCCTGGGCGATCGCCGGCGGGCACATTCCGCTGCGCAGCACCGGACGCGAACCGGAGCACACCAGCCGCGACGAGCTGTGCCTGCTCAATACCGGCGCCGAGGACGCCGAGGTCGAGGTAACCCTCTTCTATTCCGATCGCGATCCGGTGGGACCCTATCGCCTCAGGGTCAGCGCACGCCGGGTACGGCGCGTGCGGGTCAACGACCTGATCAATCCCGAGGCCCCGCCGCTGGATCAGGACTACGGGGCGATCGTGACCTCGAACGTTCCCATCGTGCTGCAGTTCGAGCGCAAGGACACCAGCGGTTCCGAAAACGGCATCCTGACCACGCTTGGCCTGCCCCTGTGAGCGAGGCGGAGGCCGCGACGGAGCCCAGGCAACGCCGGCCCACCGTCGCCCCGGTACCCGGCGGTTGGGCGCGTCTGGCCTGGTACGGGCCCGGTTTCGTCTGGATGGTCTCGTCGGTGGGTTCGGGATCGATCCTGTTCACACCCCGGGTGGGCTCGCGCTATGGCTACGATCTGCTGTGGGCGGCTCTGCTGGTGGCGCTGCTGACCTGGGTGATCATCCGTGAGATCGGGCGTTACACGGTGGTTTCCGGCCGGACCATTCTGGACGGGTACAACGGCATCGGCGGCCCTCGAGGCTGGTCGGTGTGGCTGATCTTCGTGCCGGGGCTGGTCAGCGGCGTGGTGGTGGTGGCCGGCATTGCGGCGTTGGTCGGCAGTGCGCTGATCATCGTGCTGCCCGTGCCGCAGTCCGTCGCCGCTGTCGGCATCATTCTGGTGTCGGCCGCGCTGGTGATCACGGGCCGGTACAAGAAACTGGAGCTGGTCACCTCGATCCTCGCGGCGATCATGATCCTGTCGGTGCTGCTGGCTGCGGTGTCGGTCTTTCCCGGGTGGTCCACCTACGCCGACGGCCTGATCCCCGCCCGGGTGCCGGACTTCGATCTGTACTTCATCCTGCCGTGGTTCGGTTTCCTGCTGGCGGGTGCGGCGGGCATGATGTGGTTCTCGTACTGGGTTTCGGCCCGCGGCTACGGCGGCGAGGTGATCGATCCGAACGAGGCCGCGCCCGAATCCGAAGCGCGCGGTCTCTCGCCGGAGGAGGCCGGCCCCCGTCTGCGCCGGTGGCTGCGGATCATGGCGACGACGGCCGTCATCGGCGTGATCGGGGCCACCCTGGTGAACCTGTCCTTCCTGACGCTGGGCACCGAACTCCTGCAACCCCTGGGGGTGGTTCCGGAAGGGGTGCGCGTGGCCGAGGATCTGGCGCGGCTCCTGGGCGAGATCTGGGGCGGCCCGGGACGCGCCCTGCTGGTGGCGGGCATTTTCGTCGCGCTGTGGGGCTCGATCCTGTCGAACCAGGACGGTTGGGGCCGGATGTATGCCGATGCCTCGTTGATGCTGATGCCCCGGACCGCCGCCCGGCTCGGCCGAAACACCTCGCGCGCCCAACTGCGCGAGCGGCTGAAGACCGCCTACATTGTCATCGTGCTGACCGCATTGCCGATCCTGGTCTTTCTGCTGCTGCGCAATCCGGTCGACATCCTGTCGATCGCCGGGATCATCACCGCCGCGCATTTGCCGGTGGTGGTCATTCTGACCCTGTACCTGAACCTGACGCGCCTGCCGCGGAGCCTGGGGCCGGGGCTGTGGTCGATTGCGGCCACGGTGCTGGCGATCCTGTTCTACGGGTTCTTCTCGATCTTCTTTTTCTACGATCTCCTGCTCGCGCGCTAATCCCTTCCAGGGACCGGTGCGGTCTTGGGGTCGGTTACCTAGGCGCTTGCCTCCCTGTTGTGGCGGATTGGATTTACCTAGATTCAAGTTGTGGGTGAATTTGGATTAGCCCCGGCCCAGGAGGGTGCGATGAGCAATCTGAACGGAGCCACGGTGGTCATCACGGGTTCTAGTGGCATCGGGCACGCGGCCGTCGCGAAGGCGCCGACCCGCCGGACCGTCGTGGGACGCATTGGCCAGCTGCTCCTGATCACCGTGCTTCTGATGACGGCCTGCGCGCCCCGAATCACGACCGAACAGGAGATGGCCCTGGGGCAGGATCTGGCGCAACAGATCGAGGAGGAACTGGATCTCATCGACGATCCGGCCGTCGTCGGCTACGTGAATGAGCTGGGGCAGCAGATCGTGGCCGTCGCCGACCCGCGCAACGCGATCGACTACAGCTTTAATGTGGTCAACACGCAGGAGATCAATGCCTTCGCGGTGCCCGGGGGGCATATTTACCTCCATCGCGGGCTGGTCGAGGCCTCGGAGAATCTCGCCGAATTCGCGGGCGTGGTGGCCCACGAGATCGCGCATGTGGTCGAACGCCACGGCATTGATCAATGGCGTCGGGCCCAGCAGGCCGAGATGGGCCTGCAGATCCTGTACGGGGTGCTGCTAGGCCGCCAGCCCGGGCCGATCGAAGGCGCGGCGGTGCAGCTGGGCGCTGCCGGTGTGTTCGCCGGGTACAGCCGGGAGGCCGAGCGCGAGGCGGACGACGAGGCCATCGGCTACCTGATCGACGCCGGTATCCACCCGATCGGCCTGGTCGATTTCTTTCAGACGCTGATGGATACCCGCGACCGCGAGCCAGGCCGCGTCGAGCAGTTCTTCGCCACCCACCCGGCAACCCAGGAACGCATCGACAACACCCGAGCCGCGATCGAGGCGCTCCCCGAGGAACGGCTCGAGGGATTGCAGCGCGACAGCGAGGCCTTTCAGACCTTCCGGCGCCAGGTGAGCGCCCTGCCACCACCGCCTTCGTAGGCGCGTGCAGCGCACGGCTCGTACGTTTCCCAGCGGCACAAGGACGTGCCACCAGAATCGATCACCGCAGGGGTTGATTGAAGCCAGCGGCAAATTGCATTTGGCGCCAAGCCGGCGCTGAGAAAGCCAGGATGGTTTTATTTTGCGCTTCCCGCAATGGGGCTGGTCGGGGTCGAGGGCGTACCGTCCAGAAGGATCCGGACGGCGCTGGCCACGCGGCGGGCCTTTTCCCGCGCCGCGGTCAGGGTGTCGCCGCGTGCCAGGGCCACGCCGACGCGGCGCCGCCCCGCGACCTCGGGCTTGCCGAACAGGCGCAGCGCCGTATCGGGCTCTGCGAGCGCGCGATCGAGGCCGTCGAAGCCGATGTCCCGCGAATGCCCCTCGGCAAGCAACGCGACCGACGCGGACGGACCCCAGTTGCGGATCTCCGGAACCGGCAGACCGAGTATGGCCCGCACATGCAACGCGAATTCCGAGAGGTCCTGAGAGATCAGCGTCACCAATCCGGTGTCGTGGGGACGCGGCGAGACCTCGCTGAACCAGACCTGATCGCCGGATACGAACAGTTCCACACCGAACAGGCCCTGGCCGCCGAGGGTATCGGTGACGGTCCGGGCGATGTCATGGGCGCGCTCCAGCGCAGACTCGGTCATGGGATGTGGCTGCCAGGATTCGCGATAGTCCCCCTCCACCTGCAGGTGACCGATGGGCGCACAAAAGCTAATGTGCCCATCGTGGCGCAAGGTCAGCAGCGTGATCTCGTACTCGAAGGCCACGAAGCCCTCGACGATCACCCGTCCGGAGCCAGTGCGTCCGCCCTGCTGGGAGTACTGCCAGGCCGGCAGGATCTCCTCGGTCCGGCGCACCAGGCTCTGGCCCTTGCCCGAGGAGCTCATCACCGGTTTTACCACGCAGGGCAGGCCGATGTGGGTCACCGCTTCCAGAAAGCCCGCCTCGTCGTCCGCGAACCGGTAGGGCGAGGTCGGCAGCCCCAGGGTCTCTGCGGCCAGGCGGCGGATGCCCTCGCGGTTCATCGTCAGGTGGGCGGCGCGGGCCGTCGGGATCACGTGCCGGCCCTCGACTTCGAGCTCCAGCAGCGTGCTGGTGGCGATGGCCTCGATCTCGGGAACGACCCAGTCCGGGTCCTCGCGGGCCACCAGTGCGGCCAGCGCCGCCCCGTCCAGCATGTCGATCACATGGCTGCGGTGCGCCACCTGCATCGCCGGCGCACCGGCATAGCGATCCACGGCGATCACCTCGACGCCGAGACGCTGCGCCTCGAGGGCGACCTCCTTGCCGAGTTCGCCGGAGCCGAGCAGCATCAGGCGGGTGGCACCGGCGGCGCCGGGGGATCCGAGTTTCATGGGTCCTTACTCCGTTGGAATCGTACCCCATGGTACCGAATCCTGGAGCGTCGTCACCGGGCCGATAGGGGGGTGTTCCCTAGGCGCTTCCCTGTCTGTGCGGACGTGATCAAAGTCTCTAGATTCGAAATCAACCGATACCGGTGCGTACCCAAGCGAGGAGGTAATGACCATGGAAGTAAAAACCAGCGAACAGCCGTCCGAAAAAGCGGCCGCGAAGGCGCATGAGGCCTTGGATCGGGGTGCGGAACAGGCCCGGAAGGCGGAGGGCACTGCGCGTGACTATTATGAGGAGGCGGATCGGCGATTGCGCGAAAAGGCGCGTGAAGGGCGCGAACGAGGCCAGGATTTTGTGGATTCGATGGAAGGGTATGTGCGGGAGCATCCGCTGACCGCAATAGGATTGGCCGTCGTTGTCGGTGCCTTGTTGCCCTCGCTACTGATGCGGAATCGGTAACCCTCGCCACCATGCAGACCAGCGACACGGAAGGCGCCGCGGGGAAGGTCGACGACCCAGGGGCGGCACCCGCTTCGCAGCCAACCGATGGCGCCTTCGCAGAGCTTCGTGAACTGGTCACGGTACTGCGGGCTGCAGTGACTGACGTTGCGAGGCTCCTGGGCCTGGAGGCTCAGCTTCTGGTTCGAGCCGCCTTCATGGTGGTCGTTCTCGGCATCATCCTCGGCCTCGTGTTGGCGGCTGCCTGGATCATGATCGTGTTGGCCATCGCATTGGCCCTTCAGCAGTTCACCGGGCTGGGGTTGGCGAGCGCGACACTGGTCATGTCCCTGCTTCATCTGCTTTTTGCCTTCGGCGTGGTCCTGGGCCTGCGACGCCTGGCCCGGCGGTTGACGTTCCCCGAGACCCGGTTGGCCCTGCAGACCCTTTGGGGTGAGACCGAGAGCGGGGCTGGGGCGCGATGACCAGGGGATACCTGGGCCTAGTGCGTGCCGCCCGAGCGCAGCGCCAGTCGGTGAAGCAAAAGGAGAGGGTGATCAGCCGGCTGCGTTCACGGTTGCTGGATCGCATCCGCACACCGGCCGCGATTCCGCCCGCATTTGCCTTTGGATTGGTCCTGGGAACTGTGCTGCCCGGCGTCGTTCGTGCCATGGGATCGGTGCTGCTCAGTGGGCGCCGGGTCAGTGCACTGCTTCACTTGGTCACAAGCCTGGTGCGCACGACCCTGATTCGGTAGTTGATGCCGCCGGAGGAAAGCGCCCGCTGCCGGCCGTGGGTCGGTTGTTTCTACGGCAGGGGCACGTTTGTCGAACCACCATCGGGAGGACTTATGAACAGGATCATCTACATTGTCGGATTGGTCGTGGTCGTTCTCATAATCCTCAGTTTTCTCGGGTTGCGCTAGCGTATTGGCGTTGCCTCGACGCCTTGGTCCAAACAGCGCGTGCACTCGGGCGCGTGGACTTGTATGACCACGGCGCCTATTCTTCCGGTACGCACGTATCGAACCCAGGCGTGATCTCGAGCCAGGCGCTTGAAGGGCCCCTGGCCTCGATCGGATCTTGAGGTTGATCGGGCCAGGCTCGAAGGAGCCGAGGGGTGACCGGGCCGGTCCATTGGCCCGTCGGCGGCAAGGCAACAGGATCCACGGGAATGGTTGATCGGGATGACGATAGTGAAGGGACTTTTGGATGGAGTGGACCAGCGGACGCAACTGGCGGGGCACAACCGTTTTGAATTGCTGCTGTTTCGGCTGGGTGGGCATCAACGGTTTGGGATTAACGTGTTCAAGGTGCAGGAGGGGATTCAGTGCCCGCCCTTGAATCATTTGCCCCAGTCGCACCCGGTCATTTGCGGCGTTGCGCACCTGCGCGGCAAGACCGTCCCTGTTCTGGATCTGTCGATGGCCGTTGGTCTTGGTCGGGCCACGGACGCCGATAAGTCCTATGTGATCGTGACTGAATACAATCGGACGATCCAGGGCTTTTTGGTCGGATCGGTCGACCGCATCATTAATATCGGTTGGGCCGAGGTCAAGGCCCCACCCTCTGGCCTGGGTCGGGAAGGCTACTTGACCGCGGTGACCGAGATCGACGGGGATCTGATCGAGGTCATCGACGTCGAGAAGATCATGAAGGAGGTCGTGGGTCTGCGGGAACAGGCGAACGAATCGGCGATCGACCAGACAATACAAGGGGCTGGCAGCCGGATCTTGATCATTGACGATTCCATGGTGGCCAGAACCCAGTTGAAGCGGGTCTGCGATCAGTTGCAGCTTGAATACGATGTGCTGAAGGATGGCCAGGATGCCTGGGACCATCTATGCCGCCTGGTTCAGCAGGGTATTGTGGTGGAAGATCACTACGCAATGATCATTTCCGATGTGGAAATGCCGCGCATGGATGGTTACACCCTGGCCACCAAGGTCAAGGGCGATCCCAGCTTGAAGGGTCTCTATTTTGTGCTCCATACTTCGTTGAGCGGCGTGTTCAATTCCTCCATGGTGGAGAAGGTGGGCGCCAACGAATTCCTGGCGAAGTTCGAGCCGGACGAATTGGTACAGACCATCCAGCGGCGGCTGCAGGCGTTCCACCAACGGGCGGCCGTCTAACTCGCAGTCCGTCCCGCCCCCGTTGCTGCCGAGCCCGCCGGGATTCCGGGGGCAGCCAACACCGGTGCAACGCAACCCGCTGTCATCGCCGTAGTCATCAAAGAAGGCCGCCATCTGGCATCACGTCGTCGTGGGTATGGAGCACCCTGTCGCCGTGGGCATCGGTTTCTACCAAACGCACCGGGTAACCCCAGAGATTCGCCAGGTGGCGGAGCACCATGCGCGTGCTCTGCGCGTCGAGTAGCCGCCCGTCAAGCACCCGATGTTCCAGTTGCAGGCGACGATCGCCGGCGAGATCCACATCCACCACCTGGATGTCCGGTTCGTGCCGCGCGAGGTCGTACTGGGCGGCCAAGGCCTTGCGCACCTGACGAAATCCCGACTCGTCGTGGATCGCCTCCACCACCAGTTCCCGTTCGTCGGCGTCGTCGAGGATCGAGAACAGGCGCCATTCGCGCATCAGGCGGGGGCTCAGGAACTGCAGGATGAAGCTCTCGTCGCGGTATTCGGCCCAGGCCGTCTTCCAGGTCCCCAGGGCATCCCGATTGCCGGCGATGTCCGGAAACCAGTTGCGGTCCTCGTCCGTGGGGACCTCACAAATGCGCTTGAGGTCCTGCAGAATGCCGAAGCCCAACGCATAGGGATTGATGCCCGAGAACCGCGGATCATCGAAGCCGGGCTGGAAGACCACGTTGGTGTGGTTATGCAAAAATTCCAGGAAGGCGCCGTCGTTGATCTGGCCGGTTTCGTGCAGCCGGTTCATGATCGCGTAGTGCACCGTGGTCGCGCAGCCCTCGTTCATCACCTTGGTTTGCCGCTGCGGATAGAAGTACTGGGCCACGATGCGCACGATGCGCAGGATCTCGCGCTGCCAATGAGCCAGGCGAGGGGCGCGCTTTTCCAGAAAATAGAGCAGGTTTTCCTCCGGAAGACCGAGGCTGCGCCGGCGCGCGTCCAGATCCGGATCCGATGCCTCGCCGTCGCTTTCGCGCCGGGGCAGGGTGCGCCACAGGTCGCTGAAATTCTGCTCCTCGAAGCGTTGGCGTTCGCGCTCGCGTTCCATCTCCCGCCGTAGATTCAAGGGCGACCGTCGGGGATAGCGGTGCACCCCGTGGCTCATCAGCGCATGGGCGGCATCGAGCACCCGCTCCACCGCGTCGGCGCCGTAGCGTTCCTCGCATTCGCTCAGGTAGCGCTTGGCAAAACCCAGGTAATCCAGGATCGAGTCGGCGTCGGTCCAGGTCTGAAAGAGTTGGTTGTTGCGGAAAAAATGGCCGTGGCCGAAGGCGGCATGGGCCATGACCAGGGTCTGCATTGTCATGGTGTTTTCTTCCATGATGTAGCACAGACAGGGATTCGAGTTGATCACGATCTCATAGGCCAACCCGGTCATGCCCTTGCGGTAGAGCATCTCATCGCGGGCGAAGTGCTTGCCGAAGGACCAGTGCCGGTAGAACAGGGGCATGCCCATCGAGGCATAGGCGTCCAGCATCTGTTCCGAACTGATCACCTCGACCTGGCTGGGATAGGGGTTCAGGCCCATTTCCTCGATCGCAATCCGCTCGATGGCGTCGAAGGCCTTGCGGACCCGGCGATAGTCCCAATCGGGGCCGGTATAGAGGAGTCGCGCGTCGGCTTCGAGACTACGGGTCATGTCAGGCCCTCCGAAGCGCCGGGGTGAACAGGTCCTGGAAGACCGGGAAGATGTCTGCGCGATGGTGCACCTTGCGCATGGCCATCGGATGACCGGCGGCCACCAGACGTTCATAGGCCTGCCACAACACCGTCTCGCCGCCCCAATCGCGTTCCTGGGCCACCTCGATGTAGGCAAAGTACCGGCACAGGGGCAATATGGTGCCGTCCATCGTTTGGAGCGTCAGGGGGGTGTTCGAGGGGGTGTTGTCGCCGTCGGAGGCCTGGGCCGCGTAAATATTCCATTCGCCCGGGGCATAACGCTCCCGCACCACCCGTTCCATCTCGTCCAGGGCCGGCGAGACCAGTGTGCCGCCGGTCTCCCGAGAATAGAAGAAGGTGTCCTCGTCCACTTCCTGGGCGATGTGGGTGTGCCGGATGAACACCAGGTCCACGTGCCGGTAGCGGCGCTCCAAAAACAGGTAGAGCAGCATGAAGAAGCGCTTGGCCAGATCTTTCATGTCCTCGGTCATCGAGCCGGAGACGTCCATCAGGCAGAACATCACCGCCTGGGAGATCGGCCGCGGCGTGGGCACGAAACGGTTGTAGCGAAGATCGATCGGGTCGATGTAGGGAATCAGCCGCGAGCGTCGGGTCAGGGCCTCGCGTTCCTGGACCAGCGCGCGCAGCCGTTGCGGCTCTTTGCCCGAACGTTCCAGCCGGTCGATCTCCCGATCCAAGGCCAGAATCTCGTCGCGCTTGGGTCGGCGCAGCGCCAGGCGCCGGGACAGCGAGTTGCGCATGGTTCGGGTCAGGTTCAGGCTGGCCGGCGATCCGGATACCGAGAATCCGGCCCGCTGGATGCCCTCCTGTTCGACGGTCGAGAGCTGAGTGCGCGCCAATTTGGGCAACTCGAGGTTCTCGAAGAACAGATCGAGGAACTCGTCCCGCCGCACGGAGAACTGGAACTCGTCCTCGCCCTCCCCATCGGGACTGCCACCGGACCCCCCGCCGCCGCCCTCGGGACGGGGGATGGTGTCTCCGGCCCGGTACTCCTTGTTACCCGGCACCACATGATGGCGCGTACCCCCGTTCGAGGTCTTGTGAAAGGCCGGTTCCTGCAGCCCGTCCGAGGGGATGCGAATGGACTCTTCCTTCTGTCCGACCTCGGTCACCTTGCGCCGCGCCGAGATGTCCCGCACGGCATCCAGGATCTGTCGCTTGGCGCGACGGATGAAGCGCTGACGATTGGCCAGGCTCTTGTCCTTGGGGTTCAGACGTCGATCAACGATATTCACCACGATAGTGAGATCCTTGTACTCATGTTTCTGTCCTCCCGTTTTCGAATGCGCATCCCTGCTTCTTGTAGTGGAACGCCTTCTCTAACGACTCCTTTCTGACGACACCTTGTGTTCAACCCGCCTGCTTCACCCGCATGTACCATTCCACCAGGCGGCGCACCTGACGCTCCGTATAGCCCCGATCCATCATTCGGTTCACGAAGTCGCCGTGCTTGCGCTCCAGATCGGAATCCGCCTTGGTGCCGAAGCTGATGACCGGCAGCAGGTCCTCGACCTGGCTGAACATGCGCCGCTCGATGACCTCGCGAATCTTTTCGTAGGAGGTCCACGACGGCATCTTGCCACCCTGGCTGGCCTGAGCCCGCAGCGCGAACTTCACCACCTCGTTGCGGAAGTCCTTCGGGTTGGCGATGCTCGCGGCCTTCTCGATCTTGGACAACTCCTGATTCAGCGTCAGGCGGTCGAGCATCTGCCCGGTGTCCGGATCCTTGAAGTCATGGTCCTCGATCCAGGCATCGGCATAGGTAACGTAGCGCTCGAAGAGGTTCTGTCCGAAGTCGTGGTAGGACTCGAGATAGGCCTTCT
>PWGH01000102.1 GCA_003555285.1 Thioalkalivibrio sp. | reverse complement strand
GTGTTGGAATGTCTCGCCAAGGCCGGTGCCGATCCCGATCGGGTGTATCTGGCAGTCGCACCGTCAGACGACACCTGGGCCCGGGATCACGGCCCGATCACCGTGCTTGAGGCCGGCCGCCCACGGCTGTTGGATTTCGTCTTCAACGGCTGGGGCGGCAAGTTCCCGGCCGAGCAGGACACGCGACTGACCGGCCGCCTCGCCGAGTTGGGCTGTTTCGGCACCCATCCGGTGACTCCCATCGACCTGGTGCTGGAGGGCGGCAGCATCGAATCCGACGGGCGGGGCACCCTACTCACCACCCGTCACTGCCTGCTGACCCCGACCCGAAACCCAGCGTTGTCCCAGGCCGTGATCGAAGCGCGCCTGCGCGAACACCTGGGGGCCGAGCGGATTCTCTGGTTGGAACACGGCACCCTCGAGGGCGATGACACCGACAGCCACATCGACACCCTGGCCCGCTTCTGCGATCCGGCAACCATCGCGTATACCCAGGCCACCGATACCCGCGATCCGCAACACGCTGAATTGCAGCGCATGGCGGACCAATTGGCCACCTTCCGGCAGGCCAACGGCGCCCCCTACACCCTGATTCCGCTGCCCCTGCCGGCTCCCATTGTCGAGGGTGGGCGCCGTCTGGCCGCCACCTATGCGAACTTTTTGGTCATCAACGGGGCCGTACTGGTTCCGATCTACGACGACCTGGCCGACGCCGTGGCGCTGGACCGCCTCGCCCGGGCCTTTCACGGGCGCGAGGTGATCGGGATCGATTGCTGTGAAATCATTCGCCAGGGTGGAAGCCTGCATTGCCTGACGATGCAGTACCCGGCCGGTGTCCTGCCCACCGCGGATTGATCGGTCGACCGGCCGCGGGCCACCGCCCTGGCCAACCCTTGTACCTGTCAAACCCTGTACTCGCCAAACCCGGTAGGTAATGCCATGCATGTCGCCCTCATTCAGCACCGCAACGGCGCCGATCGCACCAGCAATCTCGCCGCCTCCGCCGCCGCGGTCGCCGAGGCCACTCGTGCCGGCGCGGATCTGGTGGTCCTGGCCGAACTGCACACCGGACCCTATTTCTGCCAGGTCGAGCACCCGGAAGGCTTCGATCAGGGCGAACCCCTGCCCGGCCCCTCCAGCGAAGCCCTGGCCGCGATGGCCCGGGAGCACCGGGTGGTGCTGGTCGGTTCGCTGTTCGAGCACCGCGCCGCCGGTCTTTACCACAACACGGCGGGGGTCTTCGAGCGCGATGGGCAATTGGCCGGACGCTATCGCAAGATGCACATCCCGGACGATCCCGGCTACTACGAGAAGTACTACTTCACGCCCGGGGACCTCGGGTTTCGCCCCATCGACACCTCTGTTGGGCGTCTGGGCGTGCTGGTGTGCTGGGATCAGTGGTACCCGGAGGCCGCGCGCCTGATGGCGCTCGCGGGGGCCGAAGTGCTGATCTATCCCACTGCCATCGGCTGGGACCCCGGCGATACGCCCGACGAACAGGCCCGCCAGCGGGACGCCTGGATCACCGTGCAGCGGGGCCACGCCATCGCCAACAACCTGCCCCTGCTGGCCTGCAACCGGGTCGGCTTCGAGCCCGATCCCTCCGGGGTCACCGCAGGTGCGACCTTCTGGGGTTCGAGCTTCATTGCCGGCCCCCAAGGGGAGATTCTGGCCGCGGGTGGCAGCGACGCCCCGGAACGGGTGCAGGCCATCATCGATCCCACCCGCACCGAGGCGGTACGGCGCCAGTGGCCTTTCCTGCGCGATCGGCGCATCGATGCCTACGGCGACCTGCTGCGCCGCTTCATCGACTGATCCGGTGTTCAATCATCCCAGTGCCGAGGCGCCCTTGCGGTCATTCACCTCGGCGTTGCCTGATCCCCTGCGGGTTCTCGGCCGGCGGGGTCGCAGGTCGGTATACTGCGCGCTCCCGTTTCGCCACCCCGTGACTGCCTGATGCCTGAAGCTTTGCGCAACCCCTTGAAACCCGGTCGTCTGCCGTCCTCGGGCTTCGAGACCTGGGCGGAGCTCGGGTTCACGCCGGCGGTGCTCGCGCTGGCCCAGGCCGCCCGCGACTTCGCCCATCCGTTGCTGGTGATCACCGAGAGCACCGAGGCCGCCGACCAATGGATCGCGGAATGGCAGTTTTTCGCCGCCGCCACCGATCTGCCGATCCTGCGGCTACCGGATTGGGAGACCCTGCCCTTCGACGTCTTTTCGCCACACGAGGACATCGTCTCCGAACGGCTGCGCACCCTGCATCGGCTGCCCGCCCTGACGCGGGGCCTGGTGGTAGTGCCGGTCGCAACCCTGATGCAGCGCCTGCCACCGCGGCAATGGCTGCAGGGTGAATGCCTGGCCCTGCAGGTTGGGCAACACCTGGATCGCATCGGCCTGCGCCAGAGCCTCGCCGATGCCGGCTACCAGGGCGTGCTGCAGGTGCTCTCGCATGGCGAGTTCGCGGTCCGCGGCGAGATCCTGGACATCTTCCCCATGGGCGGGGAACTGCCGGTGCGGGTCGAGTTTCTCGACGACGAGATCGATTCCCTGCGGCTGTTCGATCCCGAAACCCAACGTTCCAGCGACCGCATCGATCGGCTCGATATCCTGCCCAGCCATGAGTTTCCGTTGAACGCCGAGGCCATCAAGGCCTTTCGCGGACGCTATCGCGCGCGCTTTGCCGGCGATCCCGCCCGCCACGGAATCTACCGCGATGTCAGTGAGGGCCTGGCACCCCCGGGCGTGGAGTCCTACTTGCCACTGTTCTTCGAGGGCCTGGACACCCTGTTCGACTACTGCCCGGAGGCCCGGATCGTGCAGTTCGGCGACATCGCCGGCGCCGCCCGGCGCTTTGCCGAGGAGGTGGTCTCGCGCTACGAACAACTTGGCCATCAGGCCGAACGACCGCTGTTGCCGCCGCCGGCGCTCTACCTGGACGAGGCGGCCCTGTCCGCCGGGCTCAGTCGTCATTCCGGGATTGCGCTCGGCCCGGCGGCGAACCCGCTGCCCCCCGGACGCGGGCACCCGGTGGCCTTCGCGCAGCAGCCTTTGCCGCCGCTGGACATGCAGCCCGGACGGCCGGACCCGGCCGAGCGGCTGCGGGCCTTCCTCGAAGGTCCACAGCGGGTGCTGCTGACCGCCGAATCCGCCGGCCGGCGCGAGGCCCTTGGCACCCTGCTGCGCGAACAGGCCCTACCCGCAGAACCGGCCGAGGACTGGGCCGCCTTCCAGGTCGGCACCGCGAAGACCATGCTCACCGTGGCCAGTCTGTCCGAGGGCTTGCTGCTGTCCGACACGCTGGCCGTGATTCCGGAGACGGCGCTGTTCGGCGAACGCGCCCAGCAGTCCCGACGCCGGATGAAGCCGACCCGCGATGCCGACGCGGTCATCCAGAACCTGAACGACCTGCACATCGGGGCGCCGGTGGTGCACGAGGAGAACGGCGTCGGCCGCTACCTGGGTTTGCAGACGCTGACCATCGGGGATCAGCCGGCGGAATTCCTGGCACTCGAATACGCCGATGCCGCGAAGCTCTACGTGCCGGTGTCCTCGCTGCATCTGATCAGCCGATATACCGGCGCCGACAGCGAACACGCCCCGCTGCACCGGCTGGGCAGCGAACAATGGTCCCGCGCTCGGCGCAAGGCCGCCGAGCGCGCGCGCGACGTCGCGGCCGAGCTCTTGGAGATCTACGCCCGCCGGGCCGCGCGCGAGGGCCATGCCTTCGCCATCGGGACGCCGGATTACCACGCCTTCGCGGCAGCCTTTCCCTTCGAGGAAACCCCGGACCAGGCCCAGGCGATCGACGCGGTGCTCGCCGACATGGCCGCCACACAACCGATGGACCGCGTGGTCTGCGGGGATGTCGGCTTCGGCAAGACCGAGGTCGCAATGCGGGCGGCCTTCGTCGCAGTCGAGAATCAGCGCCAGGTTGTCGTCCTGGTGCCCACCACCCTGCTCGCCCAGCAGCACCATCAGAATTTCAGCGACCGCTTCGCGGACTGGCCGGTGCGGATCGAATCGTTGTCGCGCTTTCGCAGCGCCAAGGACCAGGCGACGGTGCTCCAGGGCCTGGACGAGGGCAAGGTCGACATCGTCATCGGCACCCACAAGCTGCTGCAGAGCGGCCTTCAGTTCAGCAATCTTGGGCTGGTGATCGTCGATGAGGAGCAGCGCTTCGGCGTGCGCCACAAGGAATCGCTGAAGAAGCTGCGTGCCGAGGTCGATCTGCTGACCCTGACAGCGACACCGATCCCGCGCACCCTGAACATGGCGCTCGCCGGCCTGCGCGACCTGTCGATCATCGCCACCCCGCCGCGGGCACGGCTGGCGATCAAGACCTTCGTGCACGAGTGGAACGACGCGATCATCCAGGAGGCCTGCCTGCGCGAGATCCGCCGCGGCGGCCAGGTCTACTTCCTGCACAACGAAGTCGACAGCATCGCCCGGACCTCGGAGCGGCTGCAGGACCTGCTGCCGGGGGCGCGCATCGGGATCGCCCACGGCCAGATGCGCGAGCGTGAACTCGAACAGGTGATGCTGGACTTCTACCACCGGCGCTTCAACGTGCTGGTCTGCACCACGATCATCGAGACCGGAATCGACGTCCCAACCGCCAACACCATCATCATGAACCGCGCGGACCGGCTCGGGCTCGCCCAGATGCACCAGCTGCGTGGCCGCGTCGGGCGTTCCCATCATCGCGCCTACGCCTACCTGCTCACGCCGCCGCCCAAGACGATGACCCGCGATGCCCACAAGCGCCTGGAGGCCATCGCCGCCCTCGAGGACCTCGGCGTCGGCTTCACCTTGGCGAGCCACGATCTGGAGATCCGCGGCGCCGGCGAACTCCTGGGGGCCGAACAGAGCGGGCAGATCACCGAGGTCGGGTTTTCGATGTACAACGATCTGCTCAACCGCGCGGTCCAGGCACTGCGTTCGGGTCACCTGCCCGAGCTCGACGGCGCCGACACCCGCAGCACCGAGGTGGAACTGGGGCTATCCGCCCTGCTCCCGGAAACCTATGTCCCCGACGTGCACACCCGCCTGATCCTGTACAAGCGGCTGGCGAGCGCCCCCGATGGCGCGGCCTTGCGCGAGCTCGAGGTCGAGTTCATCGACCGCTTCGGCCTGCTGCCGGAGCCGGCCCGGGC
>PWGH01000314.1 GCA_003555285.1 Thioalkalivibrio sp. | reverse complement strand
TCCAGAATGGTCTTGATCATCGATCCGCTCATCACGTTGCGGGTGGCTGCCGGGTAGGTCAGGCCGGTCTGGTCCATCACGTGCTCGAAGGTGATCGGCATTCCGGGCATCACCGTGGTGCCCCAGCGGAAGCCCGGCGAGAAGGAGATCTGCGAGTCGATCTGCTCGTTGATCGCATCGACGATCACCTGGTCGAAGGTGCCGTTGAAGTTGCCGCGGCGATACAGCAGCGAATCGGTGACCGCGAGTTCCTCGGACAGCTTCTCCTCCATGTTGAAGGTCTCGCCGTTGAAGGTCACCTCCTGGTTGCGCATCGTCGTGATGTACTGCTGCATTTCGGGGTCGGCCTCGATCAGGTTCGAGAACACCGGCATCAGGTTGTATTTCCAGCTCTGGATCTTGCCGTCGCGGAAATCGAAGTCCATCACGCCCAGGAACTTGGCGTTCGAGCCGGCGTTGGTCACCAGGCAGGTGCCACCGTCGGGGGTCTTCACCGGGGTGGGTGCCGGTACCGCGTCGTGGGTATGACCCCCGAAGATCGCATCGATGCCGTTGACCAGCCCGGCCAGCTTCAGGTCGACGTCCATGCCGTTGTGCGACAGCACCACGACGATCTCGGCACCGTCGGCACGCGCCGCGTCGACCTGGCGCTGCATGTCGTCCGGGCGGATGCCGAAGGACCACTGTTCGACCATGAAGCGCGGGTTTGCGATCGGGGTGTACGGGAACGCCTGCCCGACGATGGCGACGTTCACGCCATTGATCTCACGGATCACATAGGGTTTGAAGATCTGGTCACCCCAGTCGACGTCGGTCACGTTCTGGGCGACGAAGTCGATACCCGCGGCGGCAAAATCGTTTTCCACGATTTCTTGCACCCGCGCGGCGCCGTAGGTGAATTCCCAGTGTCCGGTCATCACGTCGCTGGTCAGCAGTTTCTGGGCATCGACCATGTCCTGGGCGTTGGTCCACACGCCGGTGCCGGTGCCGCCGCCCCAGGTGTCGCCGCCGTCCAGCAGCAGCGCGCCCGGACGTGAGGCCTTCATCTGTTTGACCAGGGTGGACAGGTGCGCGAATCCGCCGACGCGGCCGTATTGTTCGGCGGCCGCAACGAAATCCAGATAGGTGTAGGCGTGGGCCTTCTTGCCACCCGGATCGATACCGTAATGCCGCAGCAACGCCTCGCCCACCAGGTGCGGCGGCTGATTGCGCATGCCGGCGACGCCGATGTTGATGTTCGGCTCGCGGAAAAAGATCGGGTTCAGCTGGCCATGGCAGTCGGTGTAATGCAGCAGGCTGACATTGCCGTGACGGGGCAGGTCGTACAGGTTCCCGCGGCTCGGGCTGCTGGCCAGACCGGTCAGCGGGAAGCCGGCGACACTGGCGGCGGCCAGCATTTGTAGGAATTCGCGACGATTTACGAACATCGGGGGAGGACCTCCGGTTGATGGAAACGGGTGCGCCCGAAAGCGGGCGCCGCGCGGCAAGCGCGACACTGTAGTGGACGGCACGAGGCAGGGTTTCATTCCCCCGGTCCTGAAGAGGGTGATCCTCGGGGCGACCGGTGCTGCGCAAGGGTGTCGAACGCTAGGGAAACGCGGATTTATCGGCGTTTCCCTGCGGCACAAGGACGTGCCGCCAGAATCGACCACCGCAGGTGGTTGATTCTGAAGCCAGCGGCAAATCGCATTTGCCGCGCAGCGTGCGCTGAGAAAGCCTGGATGGCTTTATTCAGCGCTTACCTAGCGCCCGTCGCCCTGATAGCGGGGATCGTCCCGAGCCACCTGGCGGGCGGTGGCGCGCTTGTACTCGATGCGTTCGATGTCGCGGATGGTGGCATCTGGCGCGAGCAGGGCCTGGTCGAATTGACGCACGGCCTCGGCGTATTGGCCGCGGTGGAAGAAGTACTCGGCCATGGCCTCGCGGCTGATCGCCCGGCGTTGATCGGCATCGGCGGCCTCCGCCTTCAGGCGCAGGACTTCCGGTTCGGGGGTGGTCTGGCGGCGGAGCACTTGATCCGTGATCCGGACCGCCTCGCGGTAGTCGGCAGCCTCGTAACGAAGCTTGGCCTGCATCTGCTGCACGACCGGATGCTGTGGGTAGATCGCGTCCAGATCGTCAAGCAGTGCCAGGCCCGCCGCAGGGTCGCCTTGGTGTCGCAACAGCGCGACCTCAGCCAGGCTCAGGGTCAGTGTCGGTGCTTCGACGGGGGGGATCGTCGCCAGCTGCCGGGCCGCGGCCGCGGTCTCGCCGAGTTCCAGGTGGGCGACCGCCGCTTCGTAGGCCTGCAGCGGCGTGTGGGCGGATCGGGACCGGGCGTCGCGCAGGCTGCGCTGCGGGTCCGCCAGAGCCCTGACGCGCGCCTGAATCCAGTCGAAGTCTCCGGTGTCGTCGCGTCCGAAGTCCCCGGTCATCTGGGCCGCGCGGCCGCGGGCATCGCTGATCCGGCCCAGGGTGACCGGGTGGGTGCGCAGGTATTCCGGCAAGGCATCGCGGTTGCCGCGGCTGAGTTCCTGCATGCGTTCGAAGAAATCCGCCATCGCATGGGGGTCGAAGCCGGCCGAGGACAGGATTCGGATACCCACGCGGTCCGCTTCGGCCTCGTTGCTGCGGGTGAAATCGATCTGCGCCTGCATGCCGGCGGCCATGCCGCCGGTGATCGCGGCCTGTGCCAGTTGCGGGTCGATGCTGGCGGCGATCACCGCGGCCAGGATTGCAAGCCCGGTTGTGAAGTTGATGTCCCGGCCGCGGGCGTACATGCGCGCGATATGACGCTGGGTGATGTGGGCGATCTCGTGGGCGATGACCGCCGCGAGTTCGGCCTCGTCCCGGGCCGCCAGGATCAGGCCGCTGTGCATGCCGACGATCCCACCCGGCATCGCAAAGGCGTTGACCTGATCGTTGTCCACGGTCAGAAAATGGAACGGGCCGCTGGTGTCCGTGGCATGTGAGACCAGTCGGCTGCCGAGAGCGTCAATATAAAAGGTGATCTCGGGATCGTCGACAAGCGGCAGGGAGCGGCGGATCTCGCGCAGCAGCGAGCGGCCCAGTTCGAGTTCTTCGGCGGGAGTCAACAGCCCCCCGGACGCGTCGCCCAGGTCGGGCAGGCGCCCCGACTGGGCCTGGGCGCCCGTGACGACCACAAGGACCGTGGCGAGCAGCACGGTGCCCAGCAGCAGAAGGCGGGTCAGCAGCGTTTTCATGCATCGGGCATCCGTCGGCGCAGACCCTCGATGCCCGCAAGCCCGGTCTGGGTTTACTTGCCCAGTCCCGGAGCCGACGAGTAGGCCCGCATGGTGTCACGATTCTCCCAGAGCTTGGGCTTGAGCATGGCTTCCGGGATCATGAAGCGCTTGCGGTCCAGCACCGGGAGCGTACGCACGATTTTGACAACGTCATCGTAGTCAAGTTTAACCAGCAGGCCGAGATCCGGGCCCGAGGTGTGCCGAACGATCAGGTACGCGTCTTCGAGACGGTGCACGAAGAGGTTGGCCGGGCGCAACTGGCCGTCCGGAGCGCGCAGGGTCACCGTATAGTGGCCATTGGTTTCAAAGTCGCTTTTTTCCATAAAATTCTCCCGGTTTCCGGCTTATCTCAACCCCCGAAGCTAGCATGCCCGGGCGCTGACGCGCGATGCCCTCACAGACGGTATTCGGAATATTGGCATAGTCTAATGCTTGGAGTATGCTTCGCGCACGATCGTTTGCCGCGCCCGGTCGGTTCCGCCGCTTCTCTTTTCAGAGGCTTGCGGTCCGTTTCGGCCGACCTTCTGGTTTTGGCGCGAACCACTCGATCATCCGGCTGCGGGTCCTGTGGCCGCCCTGCAGGATCCGCCCGTTCCGGCCTTGCCGGATCGGCAGGCATCGATTAGCCCGGAGGCGACCGTGTTCGGAATGGCGATTTCAGAAATTACCCCTGAGGGGCTGGAAGAATGGGAGGCTGAGGGTCGGCGCTATCGCCTGGTCGACGTGCGCTCGATCCCGGAAACCGCCCGCGGCGTGCTGCCGGGGGCCGAACGGATTCCCCTGCACCTGATTCCCCTGCGCAAGGACGAGCTCGCAGAGGACACCCCGGTGGTGCTGTATTGCCAGAGCGGTGCGCGTTCCGGCCAGGCCTGCGCGTACCTGGCGCAGCAGGGCCTCACCAATGTCCACAATCTGGTCGGCGGCATCGTCGGGTGGTCCCGTGCCGGCAAGCCTATTGTCACGCCAAATTAGTACTTTCTTGTATTCGCATGCATGTTCCCCTATAAATCTGCACAAGCTTCTGAGACGCTGTACCGGTCTGGCGCAAATGCCTTGTGGCGGACTTAATCCCTAGACCAATCGAGAAAAAGCGAGGAGACAGAGTAATGGCCGATTTCGACAACGAGCTGGATGCTTCCGGACTCAATTGCCCGCTGCCCATTTTGCGAGCCAAGAAGGCGCTGGCGTCCATGGAGTCTGGCAAGATCCTGCATATCATTGCCACCGATCCCGGTGCGGTGAAGGATTTCCAGGCGTTTGCCAAGCAAACCGGAAACGAGTTGATGGAGCACCGGGAAGAAGGCGGCAAGTTCTTCTTTTTGATGAAGAAAGGCTAAAGCGCCCTTCTCGACGTTGTACAGGCTGGTACGGCGGTCGGCCGGTTCGCGCCGGTCGTCGCAGTCCTGCACACACCCCTAGTTTTCAAATCCTCCGCTCCCGCTGGGGGAACTCGTTTCCGCACTTAGACTGAGTCTAAATGGAACGGTGTACGACTTCACGCATCGCGCACAGCGAAGAGGTGGAACATGGCGACATATGCTGAGATGCAGCAAATCTTCGACGACATCCGCGGCGACTTCCGCTACGACCACGAGCTGAATGGCTGCCTGAACTGTGGCATCTGCACGGCCACCTGTCCCTCGGCCCAGTTCTACGATTATTCGCCGCGAGAGATCGTCCAGTTGCTCTGGACCGAAAACGTCGAGCAGATCTACGACGCGATGCAGGAAAAGATCTGGGCCTGTGCCCAGTGCATGACCTGCGCGGCGCGCTGCCCGTTCAAGAACTCCCCCGGCGGCCTGGTCGCGATCATGCGCGAAGTCGCGATCAAGCACGAAATGCAGTCGGCCAAGGACGTGCTGCGTCCCTTCGGTCGCGTGATGCTGAAGCTGATCACGACCGGCAACCAGCTGTCGCCGG
>PWGH01000025.1 GCA_003555285.1 Thioalkalivibrio sp. | reverse complement strand
CCAGCAAGCCGATCAGGCCGAACAGCAACGTGAATACGGCGAAGAAGATGAAGTTGGCGGCCGGTGCGGCATGACCGAAGCCCATCCAGTACCCGCCCTGCATCGCCAGGAAGGTGACCGGGCCGGCGGCCCAGAGCAGTTGCAGCAGGTTCAGGCTCCATGGCACCCGGCGGGCACTCGACACCACATCATTGATGCGGCTGCGACCCTCCACTTCCAGGTGCACGCGCTCGCCTGCCGTGGCGCTGACCTGGGAGAATTCCTCCTCCTGACGGCGAAAAAGACCCAACATGATGACCGCCTCCGGGCGGATAGGAAAACCCCATCGAACCGGCCATTATCGTCTTTCCCAGCCGATTGAGAAAGCCGAATTCTCAGCTAAATTGCCCCTTGCAGGCTTGGCCTCGGGCTCGGGGACATCTGGGTTCGCAAGCGCGCGCCTGGCAACGCGACCCTACCGGCGGCCGGGCCACTCTGCTATAGTGCGCGGCGCGACTTCAGCTCCAGTCTCCCGGTCGTGCCCTGATTCCTGGTCTTCGAGACCACCCCCATCAGCCTAAGACTGGCGTCCTCAAGTGACGGCAGGCCGATGACGTTTTGGAGCCTCCATGCATTTTTCCGATCTCGGCCTCGCCGAGGAACTCGTTCGTGCCGTCACCGAACACGGCTATACCACCCCGACCCCGATTCAGACCCAGGCGATTCCGGTGGTCCTCGCAGGGCGCGACCTGATGGGCGGCGCCCAGACCGGCACCGGCAAGACCGCCGGTTTCGTGTTGCCGATCCTGCACCTGTTGTCGCAACCGGGCGCGCAGGCGACGGCGCGTAACGGCCGTGCGCCGGTGCGCAGCCTGATGCTGACACCGACCCGCGAACTCGCCGCCCAGGTCGAAGAAAGTGTGCGCACCTACGGCAAGTACACCAAGCTGAGTTCGCTCGCGATGTTCGGGGGTGTGAGCATCAACCCCCAGATCAGCCGCCTGCGCAACGGCGTGGACATTCTGGTGGCCACCCCCGGTCGCCTGCTCGACCATGTGCAGCAAGGCACGCTGGACCTGTCCCAGGTGCAGATCCTGGTGCTCGACGAAGCCGACCGCATGCTCGACATGGGCTTCATCCGGGACATCCGCAAGATCCTGGCCCTGCTGCCGAAGAAGCGCCAGAACCTGCTGTTCTCCGCAACCTTCTCCGACGAAATCAAGCGGCTGGCGGACGGCCTGCTGGACCGGCCCGAGTTGATCCAGGTGGCCAAGCGCAATGCCACCGCCGACAACATCGCGCAGACGATCTACGAGGTGAACCGGGACCAGAAGCGCCAGGTGCTCACCCACCTGATCAAGAGCGAGGACTGGAGCCAGGTGCTGGTGTTCACGCGCACCAAGCACGGCGCGAATCGCCTGGCCGAACAACTGGCCCGCGACGACATCCGCTCGATGGCGATCCACGGCAACAAGAGCCAGACCGCCCGCACCAAGGCGCTGGCCGAGTTCAAGAAGGGCGACCTGCGCGTGCTGGTCGCCACCGACATCGCCGCCCGCGGCATCGACATCAGCGAACTGCCGCACGTGGTCAACTACGAGCTGCCGAACATCGCCGAGGACTACGTGCACCGAATCGGACGCACCGGGCGGGCCGGTTCCAACGGCGTCGCCACCTCGCTGGTCTGTGTGGATGAACTGGATTTCCTGCGCAATATCGAGCGCCTGACCAAGACCTCGATGCCGCGCCAGACGGTGGACGGCTTCGAGCCGGATCCCAACGCGCGGGCGCAGCCGGTGCAGCTGCGCAGCCCGGAGCATCGCGGCGGCGGCCGCGGGCGTAACGAACCGGCGAAGGCGCGTGCGCCCAGTGGCAACGGTGCCGGGCGTGGCTTTGGCAAGGGCGGCGGCCCCGGTGGCGGCAAGCCCGGCGGCGGCGGACCCAAGGCCCGAAGCGGTGCGACCGGTGCCGGCCCCCGCCCCGGCACCACCCACCGCTCCGGCGGCCGCGGCCGCTAGGGAAACGCGTCGCTGTACAGGGCGGTCGCCGAGGGGCTCGCCTCCTACACGGGTGGACGGGGTCTGGTTTTGTAGGAGGCCAGCCCTCTGGGCGATGCCCTTCGGTGGCGCCGTGTCGCCGAGGGGCTCGCCTCCTACGGGCGGGTTCATGACTATTTGCTAAGATTCTGGACGGCTTATGGGGCGAGGAGTACCATATGCCCGGTCCAAGCCCTGTTCAGGGGCATCGATTGGGGCTTGGTTCCGGTGTCTTTTTGCGGTTTTTTCGCGGGACGGGCACCCACGTTCGCTATCCCAGATCCGCCTGAGAGCCTCCCATGGACGATACGCTGCAACGCCTGCTTGACGCCGAACTTCGGGCCGAGACCATCGCCCGCGAGGCCGAGGAGGAGCACGAGCGGACCATCCGGCTGGCCATGGCCGAAACCCGCGAACTCGACGAGGCCTTCACCGCCCGCATTCCCGAGTTGCAACAAACCTGGATCGCCCGTTCCGAAGAACGGGCCACCACCACCATCGCCGAGGTGGAGCGTCGCTACGGCGAGCGCCACGAGCGCTTGCGCGATACCGCCGAGGAGCGTGAGGACGAGGCCCTGAGCGCCGCCTTTCGCATTCTGATGGACAGTCGCCTGTGAGCGCAGGCCCGCAGCCCACGGATCCCGTTTCTGCCGCCGCCGACCAACCCGGTCTCGGTTGAGATGAGCCACATCGCCCAGAATGCGTACCTGAATACCCGGGTCGCCGCCAAGGCGACGCAATTGCTCGAGCGTAGCGAGGTCCAGCAACTGGCGCAGTTCGGTCTGCAGGACCTCGGCCAGCGCTTCGAGATGGGCACGCTGCTGGAAGAGCCGGGCAGCGTGCGCAGCAAGAGCCGCGCCATCGAACAGTCTTTGATCCAGGTGCTGCTGGCGGAATTGACGGTGCTGGTGCGGCCGATGCGCGCAGACGAGCGCCAGCTGGTCCTGGCCTGGGCGCGCAAGTACGCGTTGTTCAATCTGAAGACCTTGTTGCGCGGCAAGATCCATCAGCTCGATGCTCAGGAGATCCGCGAGAACCTCTACGATTTGCCCCCGCAGATGCGTCTGGCGAAGGAGGACCTGTTTCGCGCCGAGAACGCGGTCGAGTTGCTGCGCACCCTGGAACGCGGGCCGCTCAGCCTGCTCGCCCGCCAGGCGCGCGAGATCTACGAAAAACGCCAGGAGGCCTTCGCGCTCGAGGCGACCATCGACCAACGCTACTATTCGGAACTCGCGCGCCGGGTGACGCAGGTGGGTTCGGGCGAGGGTCAGCGCCAGATGAAGACGCTGGTCGGCGCCCTGGTTGATCGAGCCAATATCCTGTGGCTGCTGCGCTTTCGCTTCAAGTATCAATTGTCCTCTTCGGAGACCTTCTATCAGCTGGTGCCCTCCCCGCACCTGATGCATCGCGATCGGCTGCTGCATCTGGTCGGCTTCGACGACCAGGCCAAGGTGCTCGATGCGCTGCCGGAGCCCTTGCGCGGCCGGCTCGCGGAGGCCGAGAACCTGATGGACGTCCAGCGGCGCCTGGGCCAGTACCTGGACGGCATCGCGCGGCACATCCTGCGCCATGGGCACTCCGGCCTCAGCCGTGCGCTGGCCTACCTGATTCTGCGCGAGTCCGATCTGCGCCTCATATTCACGCTGATGCAGGGGCGCCTGCTGAACCTGCCGCAGGCGCGCACGGAGATGGCGCTCGGGTTGAGCGACCGCACCTGCGCCGAGCCGCGGGGGAAGGCCGCATGATGACCCCGAAACCCATGAAGCATGTCCGTCTGCTGGTGCTGCAGGAGGATCTGCCGCAGGCCTCGCTGACGCTGGCCGAGACCGAGAGCTTCCATCCGGATCCCCGCCCGCCGGCGGAGACGCGCCTGGTCCCGCTGACGGATTCCCGTTACCAACGCGAATACCAGCAGGCGCGTAGCCGGCTGGACAAGATCTGCCAGATCCTGCCGAACCCGGAGCCCGATCTGAACGCGGTCCGGGTGGTGCCGCTGGAGGAGCTCGAGGCCACCAATGCGTGGCTGGGCGAGGCCTGGGAGCAGTGCCTGCGGCACCAGGAGGGCTTTCGCGAACTCGACGAGGCCGAGCGCCTGCTGAACGAGGAAGAGGCGGCACTGGCCAATTTCGCCGAACTCCAGGTCGATCTGGGGATGTTGCGCACCAAGACCCGGTTCCTGGATTTCTATGTCGGCATCGTGCCGCAGGAGAATCTGGACCGGCTCAGGGGCGCGGTGGGCCTCGCCGGCCACCTGTTGTTCACCTACCAGCAGCGCGGCGCGAACGCGCATGTGGTGATCGTCGGTCCGGCCGGAGAAAAGGCCGACGAACTCGGTTCGCTGCTGAAGACCGCCGGGTTTCAGGCGATTCCGCTGCCGCACGGGCTCGAGGATTCGCCCCAGGCGATCCGGGCGGCACAGGATGCGCGGCGCGAAAAGATCCGGATCGGCCGCGAGGAGCTGCACGAGGCGGTGAGCACCTGTGCGCTGGTGTTCCACGATCGTCTGGCCGAAGCCGAGACCGTCCTGGAGCTCGCCGAACCCTTCGTGACGCTGGACCCCGCGATTCGCGGCGCCGGGCAACTGTCCTGTGTCGCCGGTTGGGTCCCCGCCGACGCCCTGCCGGCCCTGGAGCAGCGCCTCGAGGGCGCGCTGGTTCACCCCTACAGCCTGCAAAGCCGCAAACCGCGCGCGGACGAACGGCCCGAGGTACCCTCGGTGGAGGTCAGCAACCGCTGGTTGCAGCCCTTCGCGATGCTGGTGCGCCAGTACGGCATCCCGCGCTACGGCGAGATCGACCCGACCCTGCTGTTCACGCTGACTTTCCTGCTGATGTTCGGCACGATGTTCGGCGACGTCGGGCACGGCGCGGTGCTCGGCGGCCTCGCCTGGATCTTCCGGCGCAAGCTCGGGCGCTTCTACATCTTCGGCGTGCTGGCCGGTTTGTCCTCGGTCGTCTTCGGCCTGCTGTTCGGCAGCGTGTTCGGTTACAAGGAACTGCTGCCGGCGCTGTGGATGTCGCCGCTCTACAATCCGATTCTGATGTTGCAGCTCGCTCTGGGCTGGGGGGTCGTCTTCCTCACGCTCGCCTGCCTGCTGACGATCTACAACCGGTCCGCGATTCGCGGCGCCGGGCAACTGTCCTGTGTCGCCGGT
>PWGH01000066.1 GCA_003555285.1 Thioalkalivibrio sp. | reverse complement strand
GGCCCTGGGCCGGGCCGCGATCGACCGGGCGCACGCTGCCGTCGGCGAGGATCCGCTGGGTCGAAACGGGATCATTGCCGATGTGCAGCACCGGCAGCCACTCATCGGCCTCGCTGATCATGCGTGGCAGCTCGCTCGGCACCTCATCGAGCAGCTTGCCCAGATCGGGCAGAGCGCTCGGCACCAGATCGATGCTGAGCTGGCGGCCGAACAAGGCCGCGCTGCGGATCTGATGTTCGAGTGCGATGTGCTCGCGCAGACGTCCGTCCTGCCATTGCTCCGCAACGATTTGCACGGTCAGACGATGGAATTGGTCGGGATCGATCTCATCGATCGTCAGCGTCGCCGTGGCCGGGCCGGTCAAGGTCTGGCCCGGCACGAGTTCGGGCAGGGCCGGGTCGAGATCGCGCCAGCCCTGCCGGTCGCCGACTTGAACCCACCAATGCTGCCGTTGGTCCTGATCCATGGGCGGCGTCTGGCTCCTCAGCGCACCGTCGAGCGCAGCCACCTGCCGGAGCGTCTGGGCCGCGAGCGCCTCGCGCACCGCGCGCCATTGCTCAACACGCCGCTCGAGCTCCCGCGCGAGTTCGTCGACGGCAAACCCGAACGCGTCGGCCCCGAAGGCGTCGGTCCAGTCGCGGATCGCGGCCGCCGGCACCGCGCTCAAGGGTTCAAGGGCGTCCCGCTCGCCGGTCCAGGCCGAACGCAGCCGCTCCAGATCGCCTGGATCCAGCGGCGCCGATGCCAGCTGAACCGGATGCCCGGCCGCCTCGAGCAGAGCGGCCAGCAACAGGCTGCGATCGAGCGCGGAACCCATCCGGTCCATCAACACGCCCGAGGGGCCGCGCAGGCTGCCTTCGTAATCCAGCCAGCGGGTGTTGTCGCGCACCCAGACCAGCAGGGTTTCCGGGTCACGGCCCAACTCGGCCTGCAGACTGGCCGGATCGAACCGGGCGCGGTCGAGTCCCTCGCGAGCGGTGCGGACCGCCGATTGCAGGTCGTTGAAATCCTGGTGGGCGGCCTGGATCGCGGGATCGACCGGGGGGCACAGGTTGGCGCTGGCGCCCGGACTCAACAGGACGAACCCCAGCACGAAGGCGCTGAGCAGGCGACGTGCTGAGGGGAACATGGGCACGGTTGCTTCACTCCCGGGGAATGGCCAGGGGTGGTTCATGGCGGGCTCACTTCGATCCGCTGGCGCGCCGCGGGCGCCAGCTCGACCTCGAGTTCACGATCACCACCGGCAGCCTCGATCACGACCCGGTAGCGACCCGGTGGCAAGGTCAGCGCCTCGCCATCGACGCGCCCGCGAGCGACGGGTTCATCGTGGTGATCGTAGACCCGGTAGGGCGCGGCCAGGGCCTGGACCAGGCTTGCGCTCAGGCCCGCGCTGTCGCGGGTGTCGAAGTACTCACCGCCACCGAGGGCCGCAAAGCGCTCGAACTCGTCCTGCAGACCCAGCTCATCGATATGAAAGCCGACGATATTCAGGCGGATGTCGATGCCGCTCTCCACCAGCGCCCGGACCGAGGCCTCGACATCGCCATCGCAGGTTTCCTCGCCGTCGGTGAACATCACCACCAGGCGGCGCTGATCCTCGAACGCGGTCAGATCGCCGGCAACCGCGTCGAGCGAGGCGGCCAGGGGCGTGCGGGCCAGGTTGATGGCCTGAATACCATCGACCGCATGGAGCACCGCATCACGATTGCCGACGCGCGGGGCGACCAGCAGCTCGGTTTCGCAACTGTGCGGTTCGGTGTGACCGAAGGCGCGCAGCGCGACCGGGACCTCGACCGGGATCTGCTGTTCGAGCACCTCGCGCACGATGCGCCGGGCGACCTCGATTCGCCGACCACCCTCCATCCGCCTGAGCATCGAGCCGGAGGCATCGAAGATCAGGTGAATCGCGCCACCGGCGACCACCGGCTGCCCGGCGCTGACCAGCGTCAGTGCGCCCGGCCGGGGGGGGTCGATGTAGTCGCGTTCGACCGTCAAATCGAACTGACTGGGCTGGCGAATCCGGTCCATGGCCCCTTCGAAGGCGTGGATCAGCGTGCTTTGATCCATGGTGTAGTCATACTGGCCGCCGGCGGCATGGGCCCAGGCCTTCATCAGGTTCTGGTAGCCGCGGGTTTCGATCGCATCGCGCGCGTCGCCGTGGCTGGTCTCCAGCGCCACCACCCTGGGCCGCGTACGTTCCAGGCTGCCCCAGACGCTGAGATCGCGATTGATCACTTCGGCATCGGTCATCAAAAAGATGATGCGTTCGCCCTCGCGCTGCTGCAGCGCCCTCGAGGCGAGGATCAGCGAGGGCTCTGCATCCGAACTGCGGAAGCGGTTATCGTAGGCGGCCAGGGTGCGACCGATTTCGCGAGGGGCTTCGGCCCAGCCGTGGATCAGCAGCGGCCCGCCCAGGGGCAGCAGGTTGACCGCCTCCTGCCCGGGAATCAGGCCTTCGGCAAAACGATTCAGCGCCCGGTAAATGGCCGGCTGCAGCGCAGCCACGCTGCCGCTGCCGTCCCACAGGAATACGATCGATCGCGGCGGTTCGACCAGATCGAGGCGGTATTCGCCGGGGTCCAGACCGATGGCGGCGGCTTCGCGCCAGCCTTCTGCACCGTGCTGCCACTGGAGATCGATCGGCGCACCGTCGGGCCCACTCAGCTCGGCCCGGCTGCGCCCGAGCTGTGATTCACGCAAGCGCAGGCGCAGGCTGTTGTCGGGTTCGGTTAGGGCAATCTGGTAGCTGCGTCGATCGCCGGGCTGGGCCAGCTGGCCACGGACCTCATCGTCCAGGCGCCAGGGTTGGGTCGGGGTGCTGCTGGCATCATCGATGTTCAGGCGGTCCGCCAGACCGCCCAACGGGCCGAGTGGACCGCTGGCATCGTCCATCCCCCAATGACCGAGTAGCGAACGGCGGCTGCCCAGACCGTGAGCTTCGAAGGCGCGGATCGCCGTTGGGGCGCGCCACAGAGGGCGGTTGCCGCGGCCCTCGGGCGCTGCGGGAAGACTCAGGATCAGGCGCAGGTAACGCGCCGCAACCGCCTCGGGCAGGTCGAACCGGGCCTGGCCGGCGGCGTTGCGCTCGAGTCGCCACACGCCATGGTCCCGCCACGGACCCAACGGGCTTTCGGTCGCTGTCATCACCCGGATCTGCTCAATCGGCTCACCGGCCCAGTCCAGGTCTTCTTCCCAGGCCAGACGGTCGATGGTGCCGCCGCGATGCTGCAAAAAGGCGTAGACCAGCTCGACCGTGTCGGTACGGACCTGCACGCCCCGTCGCTGCGGTCGGTCGGCGTTGGGAAAGTCATGGGGCGTGCCTGCGGGCGGACGCGTGTAGACCCAGTGGCCACCGAGTTCAGCCGCCAACAGATCGTGGCGCCTTTCGGCGAGCACACCCACGGGTTCGCCCAGCGCCCGGAACAGGCCAATGCCGTTGATCGCTCGCTCGTCCAGGCCGCCCCAGGTGTCCAGCGGGGTCAGCCGCAGGTAGCGGGCCTCGACCGGCTCGTCCAGCAGCACGTACTGCTCGCCATCCTGGCTGGACAGTTCCACCTCGACCAGCGGCTGCCATTGTCCCGGCGTCGTCGCGGATTCGATCCGCAGCCGCTGCCAGCGTTGATCGGCGCTGAGTCTGGAGCGTGCGTTGAACAGGAAGCCATGCAGGTGCCCGCCCTGTCCGGCCAGGACCAGTGTGGGCAGCGCATCCGGGCCGAGCCACTGCATCGTGCTGCCGCCACTGCTCATGCCGTCGATCAGGTGCTGCAGGCGCACGCGTTGTCGGCCCAGGGTTTCGTCTACCGTCTCGCCGTGCTCGTCGATGAAGCGCGCACCCAGCGCCGACCACGCCAGGTCCGTGAGCCCGATCAGTGCCGCGGGAACCTCCTGTTGCCGCTGGGGATTGCGTGGTGCCTGGCCGGCCTTGATTTCGACGCGATGGCTGGCGCCGGCGGCATCGGCCATGGCATGCAGCATCAAGGGTGCGCCACTGCCCAGCATGGGTGGCAGCCGCCATTCGAGATCGATCTGGCGGCTTTCGCCTGCGGCCAGGGTCAAGGCCTTCGGCACGCCGTCCAGGCTCACGCCCTGGTGGCTGGCATGGCCTTCAAGGCGGACGGTCGCGGCCTGGTCGCCGTCATTGTGCAGCGTCCATTGCGTCGACACGCGCTGGGCTTCGGAGCGATAAGCCGCCACGGCACGCGGTCCGTCATCTGACTTCAGCGTGAGCGCCACGGACGCGCTGCGGTCGGCCATCGGCAGTGCAGGGTCGGTGATGCTGAGGCCATGCCCCGGGTTCACGCGACGCAGCGACAGCCAGGCCCGTTGGCCGGCGGTCAGTTCGAAGCTTCGTTCGTTGCCTTCGCCGCTTGCGATGGGTAGCTCACCGCCGTGTGCGTCGAGTAGCGCGATCTGAAAGCGCCCGCCCGAAGGCTTGACCCGAACCTCGCGGTCCAGGTCACTGATGGGCAGGGCCACCAGCTGCTCCGACAGACCGAAGGCGCCATGGCGCAATTCGAGTTCGCCGCTGGGCGGCAGGCGGATCGGCAGCGCGCGCGAGACGCCGCTTTGATCGGGTCCGGCCGGCGTGAGTGGCGAGCGCAGTTCGGTCCGTATCCGATACATCGGACCGGGCTCCCGGCTGCTGATGCTTAGCAGGTAGTCGCCCGGCGGCAGCGTCTGGCCGAACTCCAGCGGGCGTTCCTCGTTGACCTGGGTCGAGAAGATGCGTTGGCCAGCCCACGTGAGCTCGGCGCTGAGCGTCTGCCCGGCAGGCGGTTCCAGCGCCAGCGCGAGATAATTCCATCCCGGCAATTCAAAGTAGTACTGATCACGGTCATTGTTGGTCTGGATGCTGCCATGCATCACCTCGCCCAGCGTGATCCGGTTGGCTTGACGTTCATGGTCGTTGGGCTCGATTTCCCAGTCGCCGGCGGGCGGCTCCTGCGGCTGGGCCAACAGGCGGTATTCGGCATCACGGCCACTCAGCTGAACGCGATACAGGCCGGGTTCGAGCCACAGATTCTCGATCCGGGTCTGCTCGCGGTCCGAGGGGCGTTCGGCGTGCAGCAGCGTGCTGCTTCCGCTGCCTGGATGCAGGGACAACCGTGACAACCCCGGGCTGTCGGCCTCGAGCATCCAGTACCCGGCCGACTCGCCGACGTGCAGCTCGAACCAGGCGCGCTGGTTGCCGATAAAACGGCCGTGAACGCGCTCACCGGGCAACAGCGGGGCCGCCCATTCGGCCGCATCGTTCGGCAGCCGGGCATGGTTCGCCGGCGGTCGTTCGGTCACGTTCAGGCTGAG
>PWGH01000224.1 GCA_003555285.1 Thioalkalivibrio sp. | reverse complement strand
GCGCTCGCGCAACCGTACATGGCGAATCATGCCGTCGACCAGAATGAACAGCAGTCCCGCAGTCAGCAGGTGCCAGAGCCAGTGCGTCCCGACCACCAACCAGGTGCACAAGGCAAGATCCAGGGCCCGAATCACCAAGGCCAGCGCAAAGAGGCTGCTCGCCAGCAGCAGGTCCCGCGCCAGACGCCGATCGACCCGCGCCGCCAGGGGCATGCCGGCAAGCAGCAAGCCCAGCAGCGGCACATACAGCATGGTGTGGCCGGGCGCGACATTCGGCAGCAGCAGAACCAGTACGGCCAGACCGAAGGCGGTCAACAACCAGCCCACCAGCAGGCCAAGCCAGCCCAGGCCGCGAACTCGCACCAGAAAGACGCTCCAATACAGCGCCACGAAGGCTGCGGTGGCCGCACTGTCGAAGCCCAGCATCCACTCCAGGCCGCTGGCATGCCAGAGCACGCTGGTTGCTCCAACCAGGGCGATCAACCCCGCCAACAAATGCAGATCCCAGTGCTCGCGCCAGCGCGCCGGCTCAAGCTGCTTCCAGGCCTGCCACGCCGAGAGGAAAAAGGCGAGCCCGCTCACGGTGTTCAGCGGCTCCGCAAACCACCCGGCGGCATCGCGTTCGCAATACCGGATCATCCGAACGCCCCACGCCAGCGGGCCTTCCGGCCCGACTCACTCACGATGCAGACCGTGCATCAAGACCGCCAGGATGTCCTCGGCCGCCACACCCGGGATATCCAGTTCCAGCTCCGTCATCACCTGGGCGATGTGTGCCTGCAACTTGGCCGCATCCGCTTCGGCGCTGATCGGCAGCACGACGCCCCGCAGGCGCTCTTCCAGATGCCGTATCCCATCGGCGGGCAGCACGGTGAAGTCACCGGAAAATTCGACATCCTCCAACGCATTGTCGCAGGTGAGCATACGCGCGCGGATCAGGCCACCCTTGGCCTTGTGCACACCTTCCACCAGGTAGGTGCCGGCCGCGATCTTCACGCCGGTGGTGACCAGGCGCCGGCCCTTCTGGTGAACCCATTCCGGATCCTGCAACAGCACCCGCGCGTCGACCAGCGCCTCCTGTTCCTGCTCGCTCAATACCGAGGCCTCCGGCACCACTCCGAGGGTTTCGCGGATCGACTCCAGAAACAACGCCTTCACCCGTTCGCGGTCCGGTGGCTGACCCAGCTCCCGCGTCAGCGTCGTCATGTAGTCCTGCATGCCCTGGCGCAGCTTGTCGCGGAACTTTTCCGAGCTGACCTTCAGGCACCGGGCCATGGTGTCCATATCGAAATCGAACATGAAGCTGCCGACCATCACCGTCGCATCCTCGATACGCGCCGAGCCCGTACCACCGATCTTGCGGCCGTTCACGTGGATGTCGTTTACCGGACGGAACACGGCCAGCACCCCCAAGGCCCGGTAGGTCGCGAGCACCGGGGCCATGAAGTGCGCATAGATGGCCTCGACCCGAGCGGGCGCAAGCCGGTGGGGATAGACGAAGTGAAAGAACATCTGGTCGCGGTTCAGGTAGACCGCCCCGCCGCCGACGTCGCGCCGGATGATCGGGAGACCCTCCCGCTGGCAATACTCGGCATCCACCTCCTGTTCGATATCCTGGTGCAGACCGACTGATACGAAGGGGGCGTCGGGATTCACCAGGATCACCACTGGATCGTCGTCCAGTTCCATGCTCTGGGCGACGGCATGAAAGACGGCCATCGATTCGATCGGCGGAACAAAGCCGACATCGAGTACGCGAATTCGCTTCATCATCGATCCCCTAAGCGGTTCTGTTTCATTAAGTAGAGATGCGCAGCATCGAGGTCTTCCGGCCGCGTGATCTTGATATTCACCGGGCTGCCCTCCACAAGACATGGTTTATGCCCATGGAATTCCATTGCGCTGGCTTCATCGGTGATGGGTATTCCGGCGCTTGCCGCGGCCTGCAGGGCCGCCCGCAGTGGCTGCAGGCGAAACATCTGCGGAGTCAGCGCGCGCCACACCCGGTCTCGATCCAAGGTATGGGCCACCCGGTCGGTCCCGTCGGACCACTTCAGGGTATCCGTGCTCGGCGTGGCCAGCAGCCCCCCCACCGGATCGTCATGCAGGGTTTCGATCAGCCGGTCGAGGTCCTCGACCGGCAGGCAGGGACGCGCGGCATCGTGGACCAGCACCCAGTCGTCGGGATCGCCGTGATCACTGAGAAAATCCAGACCATTGCGCACCGACCCGTAGCGTTCGGCGGCGCCTACGACCCGGAACAGGCGCCCGCCGGCGGCCGGCAGATCGAGCACATCGGGATCGATATCCGGACCCAGCACCAGGACCACGCCGCGGATCCGGGGGTGTTCCAGAAAGATGCTCAGCGTATGGGCGAGTACGGTACGGTGGCCGAGGGTCAGAAACTGTTTGGGCCGATCCGCACCCATACGCCGGCCCATGCCCGCCGCGGGAATCAAGGCCCAGAGGGCGGGTGTTTGAAAGGCCGTCATCGGCCCGCCCCGCTACGCTTTGAACCGGCGTCGCTTCGATCGGGCACCGGTTCGACCAGAAAGAAGAACACCTCGTCCTCGCGGATCATGCCCAGATCCCGCCGGGCCCGTTCCTCGACGGCCTCGCTGCCATCGCGCAAATCCTCGACCTCGGCCTCGAGTGCGCGGTTGCGCCCGCGCAGTGCCTCGTTTTCCACCTGTTGCACCTGCTTCGCTTCCCTTAATTCATGGACATACCGCCAACTGCTCTCTCCGAACCACAGCGAAAACTGCAGGCCCGCGAGCGCCAGTACCAGCAGCCCCAGGCCCCAACGCATCAGGCACCCGTTCCGGGGTCAGCGAGCGACGGCAAGACGCGTTATCGGGAATGGCGGATGGGAAAGGCGGCGAGCCCCGGATAACGCGCCTCGGCACCCAGTACTTCCTCGATCCGGATCAGCTGGTTGTACTTCGCCATTCGATCCGAGCGCGACAGGGATCCGGTCTTGATCTGGCCGGCTCCGGTGGCCACAGCCAGATCCGCGATGGTCGCGTCCTCGGTCTCGCCGGAGCGATGCGAAATCACCGTGGTGTAGTGGGCGGCCTTCGCCATCGCGATCGCCTCAAGCGTCTCGGTGAGCGTGCCGATCTGGTTGACCTTGATCAGGATCGAGTTGGCCACACCCAGATCGATTCCCTCTTTCAGGATCTCGGTGTTGGTCACGAACAGGTCATCACCCACCAGCTGCACGCGATCGCCCAGGCGATCGGTCAGGACCTTCCAGCCGTCCCAATCGCCCTCGTCCAACGCATCCTCGATGCTCAGGATCGGATACTGATCGACCCAGTGCGCCAGGTATTCGGTGAACTCCTCGGCCGAGAAGTCGCGGCCTTCGGAGGCCAGATGGTACCGGCCGTCCTTGTAGAATTCCGAACTGGCGCAGTCGAGTCCGAGCCAGATGTCCTCCCCGGCCTTGAACCCGGCCTGATGGATGGCCTCGAGGATCACCTCCACCGCCGCCGCATTCGAGGGCAGATCCGGGGCGAAGCCGCCCTCGTCACCCACGGCGGTCCCCAGGCCCCGCCCGTGAAGCAGTTTCTGCAACGCGTGGAAGACCTCGGCGCCGTAGCGGACCGCCTCGCTGAGGCTTCCGGCGCCCACGGGCAGAATCATGAACTCCTGCATGTCGACGCTGTTGTTCGCATGCGAGCCACCGTTGATGATGTTCATCATCGGCACCGGCATCAGGTTGGCCTCCATACCGCCCAGGCTCTGAAACAGCGGCAGCCCGGCGTCGGCCGCGCGCGCGTGCGCCAGGGCCAGCGACACCGACAGGATCGCATTGGCGCCCAGGCGCTGGCGGTTCGGCGTGCCGTCCAGTGCGATCATGGCTCGATCCGCCATTTCCTGGTTCGCCTCCTGCCCGCACAGGGCGGCGCGAATCTCGCCGTTCACGTGACCGACGGCCCGGCGCACACCCTTGCCGCCGTACCGTGCGGGGTCACCATCGCGCAGTTCGATCGCCTCACGCACGCCGGTGGAGGCGCCGGAGGGCACGGCGGCGCGCCCGCGTGCGCCGGAATCCAGGATTACATCCGCCTCGACGGTCGGATTGCCGCGGGAATCGATGATCTCGCGCGCCTTGATCTCGGTTATTTTGGACATCACCTTCTCCTTGAAAGCGTGAACCCGGAACCGTGCCGGGAGGACGGGCCCGTACCCAACAAGCCCATGCAAACGAACCAATAACGGCATCCCATGGTTCGGTCAATCGTGCAGCCCGTTATCCAGACCGTGGTACAGACCGTGGTACAACCAATGGTACGAAATGCCGCACCCGTCAACCCAGACCGAAGGCCGCCTCCGCAAACGGCTGAGCCTTGACCGCACGGTCCAGCGCCACCAGGGTTTGCATCAGCTCCTGCATTCGCGCCAGCGGCCAGGCATTCGGACCATCGGAAAGGGCCTGCTCGGGATCCGGATGGGTCTCCATGAACACGCCGGCGATGCCGGCCGCGACCGCCGCCCGCGCCAGCACCGGTACGAATTCGCGCTGACCGCCCGACACCGCGCCCTGGCCGCCGGGCTGCTGCACCGAGTGCGTGGCATCGAAGACCACCGGACAGTCCGTCTGGCGCATTATCGCCAGACTGCGCATGTCAGAGACCAGGGTGTTGTAGCCGAAGGAGACCCCCCGCTCGCAGACCATGATGTGGTCATTGCCGACCGCGCGGGCCTTGGCGACCACATGCTCCATGTCCCAGGGGGCGAGAAACTGACCTTTCTTGATATTGACCGGCCGGCCCTGGCGCGCCACGTTCTGGATGAAGTTGGTCTGACGGCACAGGAAGGCCGGCGTCTGCAGCACATCGGCGACGCTGGCCACTTCTTCTAGCGGGGTGTCTTCGTGCACATCCGTGAGCACCGGAACGCCGATCGTGTTTTTAACCTTTTCCAGAATCTGCAGACCCTTATCCATTCCCAGTCCACGAAAGCTCCCGGTGGACGAGCGGTTCGCCTTGTCGAAGGAGGACTTGTAGATAAAGGGGATCCCGAGGGCCTCGGTCATCATCTTCAGTTGCTCTGCGGTCTCCAGCGCCAGGGCCTCCGATTCGATCACGCACGGGCCGGCGATCAGGAACAAGGGCCGATCAAGCCCGGCCTCGAAGCCACACAGCGGCATGGGTGCGGTCATAGCAGGGGCTGCTTGGCCCGGGCGGCCTTGGCTTCCTGGTGGCGGCGTGCCGCACTCACGAAGCCGGTGAACAGCGCGTGCCCATCGCGAGGCGTCGAGGTGAACTCCGGATGGAACTGGCAACCCACGAACCAGGGGTGATCCGACAGTTCCAGG
>PWGH01000130.1 GCA_003555285.1 Thioalkalivibrio sp. | reverse complement strand
CGGCGACGAGCCGATCCTGCTTGCGCGGCAGACCGGTGTGCCGGTGTGGGTCGACCGGAACCGGGTGCGCGCCGCCCAGGCGCTGGCCGAACGCGGGGTCGACGTGGTGATTTCCGACGACGGACTGCAGCATCATCGCCTGCCGCGCGATATCAGCATTCTGATGATCGATGGCCACCGGCGCTTCGGCAACGGGTTGTGCCTGCCGGCCGGACCCCTGCGCGAGCCGTGGTCCGCGGTCGAACGGGCCGATTTCGTGGTCTGTGCCGGGGGTGTGCCGAAGCCGGGCGAATATGGCATGACCCTGCAGGCCGCGGAGGCGGTGCAGGGGTTGACGCGGCCGGAGGCCCGCCGTCCGTTGCCGGCATTCCGGGGCCGGCCCGCGCACGCCGTCGCCGGAATCGCCGATCCGGAACGCTTCTTCAGTGCCCTGGAGACGGCGGGGGTGGAGGTGATCCGGCATGCCTTCCCGGATCATCACCGCTTCCGCGCCCGCGATATTCGTTTCGACGACCCCTATCCGGTCCTGATGACCGAGAAGGATGCGGTAAAATGCGGGACAATAGCCGATGAACGGCACTGGTACTGGCCGGTCTCGGCTCGACCGGACGCGGCCTTCGAACCGGCGCTGCTGCAGCGTCTGGAAACCTGTATTCGTCTTCACCACCTGGGGTAGATCACCATGGACAAGCGCCTGCTCGACATTCTCGTGTGCCCGGTCACCAAGGGGCCGCTGCAATACGACCGCCAGGGCAATGAACTGATCTCGGTTTCGGCCGGGCTGGCCTACCCGATCCAGGACGACATCCCGGTGATGCTCGAGGAGGAGGCCCGTACCCTCTCGGAAGCGGAAAAGCAACGCTGGCGCGGGTGATTTCCGATGCGCCGTGGGCTCGTGTGCGGTGCGGGCGGGGCGCACCTGCGGGCCTCGCTGGTTTGGCGGAACACGTGCAAACAACGTGTTGCACCGATCAGCCGGTACGGGCGGCGCAGGGTGGGCCAAGCGCAACGGACCCAACGGACCCACCGTCCTTGACCTCGACCTTTCGAAGGCGCTGCAAAGCCGTGCGGGGTGCGCCCGGTCCGGACCGTAGATGGCCATGGATGGCCATCTTCGAGCGCTCATGGACGACTTGAGCGTGTCCGGACCGGGCGCACCCCGCACGGCTCGGGCACGGCCCGGGCGGGCCCGCTGCGCTTGGCCCACTCTGCGCGATCCGGGCGCGGCCCGGCCGAGGTTCCCATGAAGACCGAGCCGGCATGAGTGCCAACCCGTTCATCGTGGTGATTCCGGCGCGGATGGCCTCGAGCCGCCTGCCCGGAAAACCGCTGATCGCGATCGCCGGCCGGCCGCTGATCGCGCATGTGATCGAACGGGCGCGGGAAAGTGCGGCCGATCGGGTGATCGTGGCCAGCGAGGATCAGCGCGTGCTGCAGATCGCCCGCGACTGCGGGGTCGAGGCCTGCTGGACTGAGGCCGACCTGCCCTCGGGCACCGATCGCATCGCGGCCGTGGCGCAGGCCCAAGGCTGGCCGGATGCCACCTGCGTGGTGAATCTTCAGGGCGACGAACCGCTGACGCCCGGCGCGGTGTTGGACGACCTGGCGCGGTTGCTCGAACGCCACCCCGACGCCGACATGGCGACCTTCGGCGTCCCGATCCGCACTGCAGCCGATCTGCAGGACCCCAATCAGGTGAAGCTGATCACCGACGCCGCCGGGCGTGCGCTGTATTTCTCCCGCGCCCCGATCCCGTGGGATCGCGAGGCGCACCGCAACGGGCGGGCGCCGGATCTGTCCCAGGCCCGGCGTCACCTCGGGCTGTACGCGTACCGGGCTGGATTTTTGCGGCGCCTGACCACCCAACCACCGGCCGCGCTGGAGCGGCTGGAACAGCTGGAGCAACTGCGTGCACTCGCGCTCGGCGCCTGGATTCAGGTGGGGATCCTGGATCAGGCGATTCCGCCGGGCATCGACACCCCGGAAGATGTTGACCGGCTGGAGCAACTCATGGCCGCAACACGGCGGGCCTGAGCAGGCCCAGGTGGATCGGGATCTGCCCGAGACGCCCGAAGGTGAGGGCGGGGCGCGGTTCAACCCGCGACCAGTGGCGGGTGCCGGGATTGAACCAGCCCGCATGCAGCCCGGCATCGCGGGCCCCGAGCACGTCGCAGACGGGATCGTCGCCGATATGCAGCAGGTTCTCCACCGGCAGCCCCGCGCGTTGGGCCGCGGCCTGGAAGATGGCCGGATGGGGCTTGGCGACACCAATCTCGCCCGCCGGAATGGCAAACTGGAAATAGCGCCCCAACGGCGTCCGGAACACGTCGGCATTGCCATTGCTGATCGCCCCGAGCGGGTAGTGCCGGGAGAGCAACTCGAGCATCGCAACTGCCTCCGGATACGGTTCCACCTCGTTGCGCGCCCGCCAGAAGACCTCGAAGCCCTCGGTGGACAGGTGGGTGGGGCAGGTCTGGCATTCCTGGGCGATGCCCTGCAGCCAGCGCTTGCGCAGACCGGTCAGGTCGTGCCGCTCTGCCGCCGGTGCCGCGCGCATGAACTCGCTGCGCGCCTGGACCAGGGCCTCGGGCGTATAGCGTGCGCAAACCGCGGGCGCGTGGATGCGCAGCCAGCTATAGAAGCGGGCCTCGGCGCGATGGATCACCGGCATCACCGGCCACAGCGTGTCGTCCAGATCGAAGGTGATGCAGCGGATGTGCGCATAGCTGGCGTCGGGTGAGGCTGAAGGTTCCATCATGACGGCAGTGTAGTGAATCCGTATCCCCGGAGGGCCAAATCCGCACACGGCTCCGGGATCGCCGGCGGAACACCCACGGCGGCTGGGGGAAGATTTGCATGTCTTCGACCTTGGGTCAGAATGCCATAGAAAGACGTAGCCCCCGGGTTTTACCAACGCTGAGGTCTTGCCAGCCCCGACCGGCTTCGACCCGTCGGTGATCCCGACGACAGAGCCCGGGGCATGGGTTCGCGGGCCCACCGTTGGGACCCGCGCTCTGGCAGCCATGGGTGGCCCCGTCGTCACCTCATCGTTCGATTGACCACCAGGGCGGAACATCCGATGACACCAGTGACTGCGAATACCATGGCGACCCCGTCCCGGGAACGACTGGCACAGGAACAACTGGCACAGGAACAACTGGGCGAATTGTGCGCCGCCGTACAACGCAACTGTGACATCGCCGATGCGCACCACGCCGGCAACTATTCCCTGTGCACCTATCTGCTGAAGATGCGCGAGTTCTATCGCTGGGAGCGCGGACTGGGGTTTTCGGCGGCGCTGGATCGTCAGGCCGTCGGGGACTGGGTCAGCGAGCGCGAAAGCAACTGGGAGGCGCTCGAGGGCTTGGCGCCCGAGGCCTTGACGGTGGGTGAGTCGCGCCACGACCCCTTTGATCAAGAGGCGGTGAACCGCTCCCTCGATGCCCACGGCCTGGTCTACGGCGCCGGCCTCGGCCGCGGTGCCCGGCCGCTTTTCTTTCTCGGCAAGCTGTTGCGCCGCGAGGACTTCGAAGGCTATCGGGTGTACGTGGTCGGTGAGGAGCAGGCCCGCGATCTGGTGGCGCCGCCGGCGATGTCGCGCGACGACCAGATCTTCGTGCGTCGCGATTCGATCCGGCGCCTGTTGTTCGAGATGATCGAGGCCTGGCAGATGCGCCAGACGCCGGCCGACGATCCGTTGGCCCGCGCCCTGCAGTTCTATGGCTACGATGCGGCCCAGGAGGCGAGCCTGGAGGCGATGAC
This sequence comes from Thioalkalivibrio sp., assembly GCA_003555285.1. The sequence goes on along the minus strand of PWGH01000130.1, from coordinate 1,597 downwards.
CGACAGTGAGGTGGAATCCGCAGTCTGGCACGAGGTCGGCGAGGTTCTGGCCGGCCACCAGCTGGGTTCCGCGTGGCAGCAGCGCATCCTCGACGTCGCCGGCAGTCGTCAGGAGGTCGTCGCTCGGGCGGTCCGGGATCACCTGGCCGATGCCCTGACCACCTTGCCGGCCTTGCTCGACGACGACACGCCGAGCAGTGCGGGCGCCATCCACTTCTACTTCGCGAACCTCACCGGCATGCGTGCGCTGCTATTCCCGCAATTGAGTGAGGCCTACGCGGCCTGGGTTGCTGGTGCCCCGATCGCGGTGCTGCGCGCCCCCGTCGCCGCCGCTCGCGAACACTGGCTGGCCGTCGCCCACCGCTTCCTCGAGGAGCCCCCGGAATCCTGGCCGGTGGCGGACGACCAACTGCACGCCCTGCAACCCCGACCGCCCTCGATCGTACCCCTGTAGGAGGCGAGCCCCTCGGCGATGCCCTTCCCGGCGCAAGGCCAGGCAGGGACTATTCACCACGACCGCGAAGACCACGAAGAAGGGCTTTCGGGGTTGCGCGGCAGGCGGCCAGGACCCTGTAGGAGGCGAGCCCTCTCGGCGACGCTCCGGCGCTGGAACACCGGTCGATCAGAGGCTGGCCTCCTACACACGCCAATCAGCCGGCGGCGGAGCTTTGGCACTCATCAAGAAAAATCCTGTTTCAATGATCGAATGAAAGTCCGGTAGTACCATGCGGGTCAAATCCTCGGACCGCAATGACCGGAGCCCCGATGCTGATCACCCTCTCCCAGGTTCTCGATGCCGCAGCGCTGAAGCAGCTGCACGACGTGTTGACCGAGGTCCCGTATGTGGACGGCCGGGCCTCGGCCGGAGGCGATGCCCGCCGGGTCAAGAACAACGAGGAGGCGGACCCGGCCGACCGGCGGATGCAGACCCTGAACCGACTGGTGCTGCTGCCGCTGTATCGCCATCCGGTGTTCCAGGCCGCGGCAATGCCCAAGCGCTTGTCGGGCGCCTTCTTCGCGCGCTACCAGCCGGGCATGGTGTATGGCCCGCATGTGGACGATCCGGTGATGGGCCCGGAGGGCGGGCGTTATCGCTCCGACGTGTCGATGACGGTGTTCCTGAATGCTCCCGAGGCCTACGACGGCGGCGAACTGGTGATCGAGACCGAATACGGCGAGCAGCAGGTGAAGCTGCCGGCCGGCGACGCGGTGCTCTACCCTTCATCGAGTCTGCATCGGGTGGCTCCGGTAAGCCGCGGCGAGCGGTGCGTGGCAGTGGCCTGGGCCGAGTCCATGGTCCGCGAGCCGGAACGCCGGCGCCTGCTCTTCGACCTGCACGGCATCGAGGCGCAATTGCGCACCGCCGACCCCGATGCCGACGTGACCCGACAAACCGGCCGCGTCCGCGCCAACCTCATGCGCATGTGGGCCGACGTCTGAGCGTATGGTGGAACCCAGTGGAGGGCGCAGCCCTGTCGGGTTGGGGTGGATCCCAGTGGAGGGCGCAGCCCTGTCGGGTTGGGGTGGATCCCAGCGGAGGGCGCAGCCCTGTCGGGGGGACGCCGTGAATACATCCCTGTAGGCTTGACGACAGCAT
>PWGH01000157.1 GCA_003555285.1 Thioalkalivibrio sp. | reverse complement strand
GTCAAGCCTACAGGGACGTATTTACGGCGTCCCCCCGACAGGGCGGCGCCCTCCGCTGGGATCCACCCCAACCCGACAGGGCTGCGCCCTCCACTGGGATCCACCGCGACCCGACAGGGCTGCGCCCTCCGCTGGGATCCACATTAACTTGGCGATCGGGGCAGCCACCCGGCGTTGAGGGGGCCAAGATGGGTGCGGGGCTATGGTGGGGGGTGGGTCAGCGGGCGGGCTTGCGGGGGGTGGCGGCGGTGTGGAGCAGGGTGCCGCGTTTCTTGCGGCCGTGCGCCTTTTCCCATTCGAAGCGGGGGAGGTCGACGAAGGCCTGCTTGATGTTGTGGTCCCAGGCGTGGGTGAGGGCGTGCAGGTACTCGTTGTCGCCTTCCAGGCACAGGTAATGCTGGAAGGCGAAGGAATTGGCCTCGTAGACGAAGACCTCGAGCGGCGGACCCACAGTCAGGTTCGAGCGGATGGTCGAGTCGATCGAAACCAGCGCGCAGCGGGCGGCGTCGGCCAGCGGGGTTGCGGGGACCAGGATGCGGTCGAGGATGGGCTTGCCGTACTTGCTCTCGCCAATCTGCAGAAAGGGCGTCTGCGGACTGGTAGTGATGTAATTGCCCTGCGGGTACACGCGGTAGATCTCCGGGGCCTCGCCCTTGATCTGACCGCCGACGATCAACGTGGCCTCGGCGACGATGCCGGACTTCGACAGGGCCTCGGCGTGCTTGGCCTGTTCCTCGCGGTTGACCCGGCCCAGGTACTCGGCGGCCTCGGACATGTGTGCGGCATCCGTGAAGCCGCCCTCCAGGCCCTCCTCCATCTCGCGTTTGATGCGGTTCACCACCGCCTGGGTGGTCGCGAGGTTGCCGGCCGTGAGCACGACGAACAGGCGTTCGCCCTCGGCCTCGAAGGTGTGCATCTTGCTGTAGCTGCTGACCTGATCCACCCCCGCATTGGTTCGCGAGTCGGAGGCGAAGACAAGGCCTTCGTCGAGTTGGATCGCAACACAATAGGTCATCGGTGGGGAATCCCGGGGGCATGCGGATCCGGAATACTAGGACCGGGGTCCGCCAGCGTCAACGCAAGCGTTCCGAGTCGATGGGGTTGTCCGGACGGAATCCGGGGCCGGGAGCCGCCGGACCAGGTTTTTCGGGCGTACGAGGGCCCGCTGCGTTGATGGGTCCAGGCCTCGAGAGTCACGGTTTGATCACGGTGAGCCCGAGCAGGTGCCACAGTTGCATGCCCCCTCGATACCACTTCAGGCGGTCCGCAGGGTAGCCGAGATGGACCAGGGTGCGCAGGTTGGTCGGGGATTGTCCGCACCAGGGGCCGTTGCAGAACAGCACCAGGGTCTTGGCCTGGCTGAAGTCGTAAAAGTCGCCGTCGAAGATCACGCCGGCCTCGGCCAGGAAGTCCTGCACCCCCGCAGGGGCGGCACCTGAACCGAAGTGCAGATGATCCCAGGGTACGTTGATCGCGCCCGGGATGGTCCCGCGGGCGTATTCGGCCGGTGTGCGTGAGTCGATCACGACGACGGACTCGTCGCGGCCGACGCGTTGCAGGTACTCCAGGAATTCCAGTTCGCCCAGGGTCTCCAGGCCGGGGCCGGCGTGCATCGGCTGAATGCAATAGGGCGGACAGGGCCGCGAGGTCATACTGAAATCGGGGGTGACGGTGTCGAAGGTGTCCTGCGTTCGCTGGATGACGATCGGCTCACCCCGATGCAGGACCTCGACCCGATCCCGTTCGGCGGTGATCCCCACCTCCAGGGCGCCGGCCTGGAGGAGTGCCGGAGCCATGAGCGGCAGGAGCAGCCACACCGCGAGGACGTGCTGGATTCGTGGCATTGCTAATAACATGGCAAACTCCTGATGGTGTGTAGGCCGCGGTTCGCCCTGGACCCGTCCCCTCGCTGCCGCAGATCGCCGGTCCTCTGCGGCAGCGAGGGGGAGCGGAGAGGCTGGAACCTCAGGCCTTGCCCTGGAGCTGCGCGACCACGCCTTCGTTCTCCAAGGTCGAGATGTCGGAGGTGATCTCCTCGCCCTTGGCGATCGAGCGCAGAAGCCGGCGCATGATCTTGCCCGAGCGGGTCTTCGGCAGCCCGTCGGCGAAGCGGATGTCGTCGGGCTTCGCGATCGGGCCGATGTGGTCGCTGACCCAGTTGCGCAGCGTCTTGACCATCTCGTCGGCCTCGGCACCGGACGGGCGCTCGCCCTTCAGGATCACGAAGGCGACGATCGCCTCGCCCTTCACGTCGTGCGGACGTCCGACCACGGCCGCCTCGGCCACCAGCTCGTTGGCGACCAGGGCGGACTCGATTTCCATCGTGCCCAGGCGGTGCCCGGAGACGTTCAACACGTCGTCGATCCGGCCCATGATCCAGAAGTTGCCCTCGGCGTCACGCCGCGCGGAGTCGCCGGCCAGGTAATACTTGCCGTCGAACTTCGGCCAGTAGGTGTTCTTGTAGCGCTTGTCGTCCTGCCACACCGTGCGCAGCATCGACGGCCAGGGCTTCTTGATCACCAGCAGCCCGCCCTGATCGGCGGCCAGGCTTTCGCCTTCCTCGTTGACCACATCGGCGACGATCCCCGGCAGCGGGCGGGTGCAGGAACCGGGCACCGTGGTGGTCACACCCGGCAGCGGCGCGATCATGTTGGCCCCGGTTTCGGTCTGCCACCAGGTGTCGACGATCGGGCAACGCGACGCGCCGATGGTGGTGTGATACCACATCCAGGCCTCGGGGTTGATCGGTTCGCCCACCGTGCCGAGCAGGCGCAGCTTGGACAGATCGTACTGGCCCGGCAGGTCCTCGCCGGCCTTCATCAGCGCGCGGATCGCGGTGGGTGCGGTGTAGAACACCGACACGCCGTGATCCTGGCACATCTTCCACCAGCGTCCGGCGTCGGGCACCGTCGGCACGCCTTCGTAAACGATCTGGGTCGCGCCCACCGACAACGGGCCGTAGGTGACATAGGTGTGCCCGGTGATCCAGCCAACATCGGCGGTGCACCAGAAGACGTCGTCGTCGCGCAGGTCGAAGACCCACTCGCAGGTGAGGATGGCGTTCAGCAGGTAGCCGGCGCTCGCGTGCTGGATGCCCTTGGGCTTGCCGGTCGAGCCCGAGGTGTACAGCAGGAACAGCGGGTGCTCGGCATCGACCCATTCGGGTTCGCAGTCGTTGGAGGCGCCGGCGACGGCATCGTGCCACCAGATGTCGCGGCCTTCCTTCATGTCGATGTCGTTGCCGGCACGCTGGCACACGATCACCTTGCGCACCCCGCCGGCACTGATCTCGAGCGCCTTGTCGACGTTCTTCTTCAGCGACACCACGCGTCCGCCGCGGGTGCCGCCATCGGAGGTGATCATCACCTCGGCGCCGGAGTTATCGAGACGGTCGCGCAAGGCGTCGGCGGAAAAGCCGCCGAAGACCACCGAGTGGACCGCGCCGATGCGCGCGCAGGCCTGCATCGCGATCACCGCCTCGGCGATCATCGGCATGTAGATGACGACCCGGTCGCCCTTGCCCACACCGAGACCGCGCAGTGTATTACCCAACTGGCCGACCGCGTTGTACAGGTCGCGGTAGGTCAGCGTGCGGGTGTCGCCGGCTTCGCCTTCGAAAATCAACGCGGGCTTGTCGCCGCGGGTCTCGAGGTGGCGATCGATGCAGTTGTAGGAGACGTTCATCACGCCGTCGGTGAACCAGGTGAAATGCGGCGCGCGGCTGGCGTCGAGCCCGACGCTGAAGTCCTTCTTCCAGCTGATCTTCTCCCGGGCGAGGTCCGACCAGAAACCCTCATAATCCGCATCGGCCTTCTGATACAGGGCCTCGGCATCGGCCGGCTTGATGCGCGCCTTCGCCACGAACTCGGCGGGTGGCGGGAAATGGCGCTCTTCGTGCAGTGCGGATTCGATGTTATCGCTCATGCTTGCCTCCAGTGGGTTCGGATCTTGGTTTTTTTAAGGACTGCCGATGCGGTCCTGGTGATCGTTGTCCTGCCCGGCCGTCCGGCTCGGTACCTGCCACCGGCGACCCTCCGAGCATAGCATGCAGCCACGTTGGCGCCGGCAGATTCCTCGGACGGCCCCGGGATTCCCACGGGCCGGTACGCGCGTCCGTTTTGATCCGGGCCGCTGCGCGTCGTGAACCGGGTTCACCAGAGGGCGCCCGGGCGCTGCAGCACCTGCTGCAGCGCTAACGGACCCCGATCCTCGCGGTGGGTGATCTGGGCGGCGAACAGCTCGGCGGCGGCCAGCGCGTCGTTCAAGGCATCGTGGCCCCGGTAGCGGGGCAGGTTGTAGCGGGCGCGCAGCGCGTTCAGGCGCAGGCTGTCGGAGCGCATCACCTCCTGGTGCAGTTGCCGTTGCGCGAGCTGCAGCGTATCGACCACGGCGATCAGGCAGGGTTGCCCGTACTGTTCGCGGCAGGCCTGGGTCAGAAAACCGACCTCCACCGCGGCGTGATGGGCCAGCATCACCCGACCGGTCATGGCCGTGAACAGGTGCGCGAGCGCGGTGTCGAGGCGCCCGCCCCGGGCCGCCTGATCGTCGGTAATCTGGTGGATCACCGCGCTGGATTCGGGAATCGCCCGGGTCGGACGCACCCAGTGCTGTTCGGCGCTGGCGAGGCGGATCTCCAGCCCCTCCATCGCGACCCAGCCAATACTGAGGATCTGATCGTGGCTCGGGTCCAGCCCGGTCGTCTCCAGGTCCACCGCCAGGAACGGTGTCACGCGGCAGTCAGTGCCGGGATCCGGGAACGGCTGGCTCAGATACTCGCGCAGGGGTCCCGGCGGCAGGCGCGCCGCCAGCCGCGCGCGCCGCCGGGCGAAGCGCCAGGCCCCGATCCGGATCACAGCGTGCCCTTGCCGGCCAGACGGACCCGCAGGTTCTTCTGCATCGTCGCAATCACGCTGAAGGCATCCTTCAGGTGGCTGCGCTCCAGCGCCGACAGTACCTTCGGGGGAATGGCGTTGTCCGGGGCGCGCCCGTCCTTGATCTGGGCGGCCTGATGCCGCGCCCGCAGCGTCGCCAGGGTGTCGTAGGCATCGCACAGGTTGGCACCGGCGTCGTGGCTGATGATGTCAGCCTGGACCGCGCCGCGCAGCCGATCCAGGGTGTGCATGCCAGGCACTGCGCCCTGCAGCGCGTAGACCTGCGCCAACGCCGAGATCAGCAGCAGCCCCTGTTTCTTCACATCAAGGGTGTCGGCTTCGGCGCCGCCTCGCACCAGGACCAATTGGCGGAAGAAGCCCAACGGCGGACTGAGCTTCAGCGCATTTTCGGCCATGCGCGCCAGGAATTGTGTCTGGCCGGCGGCGGTGGCGAGCGCCTGTGCGCGTAGCGGCTCGAATAGCGACGCCGTGCCGTGGACGACTCGCAGATCGAAGTAATGCGCGGCCAGCATCGCCGACTTGCGGTCGGCGGTTTCGACCGCGCGC
>PWGH01000051.1 GCA_003555285.1 Thioalkalivibrio sp. | reverse complement strand
TCCACCAAGGCGATACTGCAGGATTTCGTGGATCGACATGGCGACCTCGAAGGGATCCCTTCACGACATCGTGTGATGGCTGGGTTCTACTATCGAAAATCAACGTATCACGCCAGGCGCGGTGAACTGCTGCAGGCGCTCGGCGATTTGCTGAGTTCCATTACCTTATCGCCCTGGAATCGGCGGAACCTGATCGGCACGGCGCGAATCGCGAGGTACATGATGCGCACGTTCCGGCGCAAGGCATCCGGGAGATGATCCGTGTCCGGACGCCGGGCGCGGCTCTGGTAGGGGTGTCGTACGGCATCACCAAACGCCGATCCGGCGCCCGGTACGGTCGACGAAGGAGCGCCATGATTTTCCAGTCGGTGGAATGTAGGTGGGGCGCCACCGCGGCCACGGTGTGCCGGGCCATGCACTGTGTTCAATCGCATCGCGATACCGCGCCGAGGCCATCTCGAAACCCAGCGATGTTTTTGCGGTGTCGAGGGCCTTGCGGGAATACCGTGACCAGATTTCGGGATTTCGGGCCAACATCCGTATCCGCTGCGCGAGGGCCTCGGCATCGCCCCAGGCCTCGATGAAGCCGTTGACGCCGGGGTCGACGAAGTCGGTGATCACATCGCCGCAATCATAGGCGACGACGGGCAGTCCCGCAGAGAGCGCCTCGGCGGCGGTGTAGCAGAAGCCCTCGTAGGCGGAGGTCAGGATCGACAGTTGCGCCCCGACCAGCTCCTTCTGAAGCGCGGCCCAGTCCAGGGGTTCGTGCAGGGTGCAGCGGTCGCTGAGCCCCTGTTCCCGAATCAATCTCGGGTACAGGTCGTGTTCCTGATTGTCGCCGATCAGTTTGAAGTGGATGTTCGGATCGTTCTTGCACGCGCGGGCCGCGATCTTGATGATCTCCGATACATGTTTCGGATCCTCTCGCAGGCGACCGTGGTACACCACGGTAAAGGGTGAGGCGCTGAATTCGGCCTTCTGGTCGCCGTCGATACGAACGTAATGGGGGATGTGGCGCAGTTTGTGGTGCTGTCCGGCGGGCAGGCGTTTGCGCAGTTCCTGTCGCGTCTTGATGGAGGGACAGACACAGAAGCTGATTTGTTCGATGTAACGCTTGATGCTACCGTCGTAATAGCTTTCATGATCGCTGTGACAGACGGCGACGATCTGGATCGGCAGGGATCGGCTGAGATTCACAGCGGCATCCCAGGGAAGCTTGCGGTAGTTAGGTATGAATACCCGTGCTTGCTCTTGCCGTAGAAAGTCTTCCATCCGCGTGATCTGTCGCCGTGGCGACAGATCACGATCAATGAGCAGCGTCGAATCCGCCTTGTTCGACAGTAGCGTCGACGTTTGCCGTTCGGCGGTGGTCCTTGCTTCGTGGGAGAGCAGGCAGGTGGGCCAGCCCCAGGCGCGAAACATATCAAGCATGCGCAGGGTATAGGTAAAAACCCCAGCTTGCGAATTGCAGTCACAGTAGATACCGGCCTTCGGGTTGCTGCTTCGTTCCTCGTTGGCCATTTCTCACCCGGGGTTGTGCCGCTCGCGGTCAGGCCCTAACATGATGCTGTGCAAGGGGAATCGCGTCAACCGGGTTATTGGCAACGGGTTGATGCCGTTGTATGCGATCCGATATCTACGATATCGTTTTATATGATCAGATGTATGCGTTTCGATGTGTACGAGGAACGCCTTCTGGTGTCAGAGTGGTGTCAACCATCCTGACATCGCCGAGGGTGCCCCGGATATCCGGCGGGAATCAGCTCCGACTCCACGTGCATGCCCGTCTGGGTGCATGCACCCCAGAAGACCACACCTGATGACGCGGGGTTTCGTATGCAGATCACGGTCATCATTCCGGCCTTCAATCGTGAACAGCAGGTGTGCCGGGCGGTGAATTCCGTGCTGCAGCAGGGCAGCATGATCGCCGAGGTCATTGTCGTCGACGACGGTTCCACGGATGGCACTGCCGCCATGGTGGCTGCCTGTGGCCGTACGGATCCGCGGGTGCGATTGATCCGGCAGGACAACGCCGGTGTCGCCAGCGCGCGCAACCGTGGTCTGCGTGCCGTACGCAGCGAGTGGGTGGCCTTTCTGGACTCCGATGATGAATGGCAGGCGGGCCGCCTGAGAACGATCCAGGCGATCGCCCAAGCGCGGCCGAAGGTGGATTTGATTCATGGCGACCGAGTGCTGCTGTATCCGGATGGGCGGGTGAAGCAGGAGTCGATCCGTAGCTTTGCGCCAGCGCTTGGCGAGGACAAGGATTTTCTGCTCAATAACATGGTGATCAAGACATCCACTGTCCTGGTGCGCATGCGCGTGCTGAGGTCGTTGCCGGTCTGGTTCCGACAAGACCTGCAGACCTGCGAGGACTACGAGTTGTTCTGGCGCCTCGCGAGTGTGGCGCGGGCCGTAGCCTACGATGCATCCGATCCCGTGTGGATCCACATCACCCCCCGAAGCCTCACGGACGGGCGCCGGCATCTGCGCCTGAGGGACCACATGCGTGCGCGGCAATCGGTGCTGCTGTGGGCTCAGGGGGTACCAGAGCACGCTGCCGTACGCCGCATCATGCGCAATCGACTTGTCGACGAGGTCAAGGGGGCCCTGGGCCATGCCTGGACCGAAGGGCTGGGCCGACTCCTCGCGGAGGGGGGCTGGATTCTGCGCCACGTGCGGCAGACCGTCCTGTGGCAAGAGGGCCTGCGCAGATTGCGTCGGCGTTTGGTGGCCGGGGCGCAGTGGATCCGTATCCGGAGCCTGCGCAATACCGCTCGCGTGCCACGGCGCTGATCGGCCCCAGGACTTCGATGCACGACACTCGGTAGCACGACCCTGGGCTCAAGGATGCTGGGCAGGCGGGCACATTCAGGGAATGGTAGACTCATGCTTGGTCGAATCCTGCAGAAGGGGCGTTGGCCTAGCCCCGGCCGCTGCCGTCGGTGAGTGCGGCCAAGCATGATCATCCGCCGGGGATGACGCGGCGGCGCGGTGTGGCTGCACTGGCGATGCTTGAGCGGCTCGCAAGATGGTTTTGCCCCGCAACACCCGCTCGGTTCCTCAGCACAAAAGGCCGATGCCAGCGCTCGTAAAGCATGGGCACGGCAGCATGGCTGAAGAAGGCCGGAGCGGCTGGCTTCAGTGGCGTGATTGAACTCGATCCAAAATACCTCATGTGAATTCCGGTGGTTGCAGGTTTTTCGCTTCTGTGTGCGGAGCCTCCTTGATGTTCGGAAGCGGCGCACCTGTCAACGCTATTATGAAGTGGGGGCAGCATGTACAGAACATTCAAGATGCTCAAAGAGATGCTGACGTTTCGCGAGAGGCGTCAGGCGGTGTTGCTGTTTTTCCTGATGCTGGGTGTTGCATTTTTCGAAACGCTGGGTGTTGCCTCCATCCTGCCGTTCATCGCGGTGCTGTCGAATCCGGATGTGGTCACCACCAACCCGGTGCTGGCGGCCTTGTACGACTACTCCGGAGCAGAAACGACCAACGATTTCCTGAAGATGATTGGGTTTGGGGTCTTTGTGATCTTGATCGTGTCGCTGGTCTACAAGGCTCTCGTGCAGTGGGCGCAGGTTCGTTTTTCGCAACTGCGCATTCACAATATGGGATGCCGCCTGATGGCGCGATACCTCAGCCAGCCCTATCAGTTTTTTCTCAATCGCCATAGCTCGCAGGTATCGACCACAATCCTTGCAGAAATAGAGCGGGTTGTCTCCGGATCCCTTTTCCCCGCCATGCGCATGACCACGAGCGCTCTCATCGTCTTGTTTCTGGTCGCCTTCCTGATCGTTCTGGATCCGTTTCTCGCGCTTTCCATGGCGGCCGTTGTTGGTCTCTCCTATGTGTTCATCTATGTGTTCGTTCGCCACCGTCTTTCCCAAATCGGCCATTTGCGCCTGCAAGCCAATCGCGCGCGGTATCGGGTGGTGAATGAAACCTTCGGGGGTATCAAGGATGTCAAGATATCCGGTCTGGAATCGAAGATGGTTCACCGCTACCGTGGCCCGAGCCGAACCATGGTGGAGCAGCATGTTCGGGCCGCCCTGATATCGATGATCCCCTCCTTCGCGTTGCAGGGACTCATCTTCGGGGGCATGATCCTGGTGCTGCTCTACCTGATGGCGGTACACGGTGAACTCGGGGGTGCGCTCCCGGTGTTCGCAACCTTTGCCTTCGCCGGGTATCGCTTGATGCCGGCCGTACAGAGCGTGTATGGAAACCTGTCCCAGTTGCGTGCCACAGACGCGGCCCTGCAGTCCTTGCTCGACGACTTGCGCCAGCTGGCGCCTCATGAGGTGTTGTTGACGGATGACAGCGCGACGGGGCGGGCCGCCCGCATGCCGATTGAACGCGAGATCCGTCTTGTCGATGTGCATTTTGCCTACCCTGGAAGCAAGCAGCCGGCGTTGAATGGTCTGACGCTCACGGTGCCGGTGCGGCATACGATCGGCCTGGTCGGGACCACCGGCTGCGGCAAGACCACCACGGTGGATGTGATTCTCGGCCTGCTGGCGCCGCAGCAGGGACAGTTGTTGGTCGATGGCGTGCCGATCAACGAACACAATGTGCGGCCGTGGCAGCGTACGGTGGGTTACGTGCCTCAGCAGATCTACCTGTCCGACGAGACGGTGGCGCGTAACATCGCCTTCGGCCTGGAGGACAAGGACATCGACATGGCTGCGGTCGAGGCGGCGGCACGGGTGGCCAACCTGCATGAGTTCGTCAGCCGAGAGTTGCCGGATGGCTATCAGACGCTGATTGGCGAACGGGGCGTACGCCTCTCGGGTGGGCAGCGGCAGCGGATCGGGATCGCCCGTGCGCTGTACCACGATCCGGATGTGCTTCTGTTGGATGAAGCCACCAGCGCCCTGGATAACGTCACCGAGACGGCGGTGATGAACGCCGTGAACAATCTCGGGCACCAGAAGACCATCATCATCATCGCGCACCGCTTGAGCACGGTCCGGGCCTGCGATCGGATCTATCTTCTGGAGCATGGGCGGATTGCCGGGGCCGGCACCTTTGACGACCTGTGCGTGAAGAATCGAGCGTTCCAGGCGATGGCGAGCAACGAACGGTGATCGCATAGCGACGTTGGGCGCCTGTTGGCGCAGGCGCCCGGTATCGCATGCCCGTGTTGATATTCGTGCCCGTTACGTACGCGCCGATCGGCAGCGGGACAGCGAGGAGGATGGCGCCGATGATCGACGTGGTACTCGCAACCTACAACGGGGCGCGGACCTTGCGCCTGATGCGGCCGCGCCTGGCGGCGCTCGATTCGCCGCCCGTTGCGTGGCGCCTGATCGTGGTGGACAACGGGAGCACCGACGACACGCGTGCCGTGCTCGATGCCTACCGGAACGCCTTCGATCTGTGTGTACTGACCTGCCCGGAGCGGGGCAAGAACCGCGCGCTCAATCGCGCCCTGCATCAGCTTCGCGGCGATCTGGTCGTGTTCACCGATGACGATGTCCT
>PWGH01000044.1 GCA_003555285.1 Thioalkalivibrio sp. | reverse complement strand
GTCGTTCGCCTCCAGGTGCCGGCGCGCCTCCGAGAGCGCCTGCCCCAACGGCATCCGGGCCTGCGCAGGCGTGAGCCAACCGGTCTCGACCAGCGATTCGAGGTCAATCAGCCGAACGTCCCCGGCAAAGGCCGACACACACGCATAGGGTGAACCGTCGCGATGCGGCGGATTGATCGGCAGCAGTTGCCAGACACTGAACCCGCCCGCATGCATCCAGTCCAGAAAGCGCCACGCCTCGGCACCGATACGCCCCACCGGACCCGGCCCCGGCAGCGAGGTGGGATGCAGAATCACGCCCGCTCGACGCCGTTCCAGCAGGCGGTTCATCGGCTCGCTGCCACTCATGAATGGGCCTGTCCGCGGCGCATGGTGCCACCGGTCGCCGGATCCCCCTCGCCGGTGGACAACACCACGGAAAGAGCCTCCGGGATCGCAAGACCGGCGCGCTGGTACAGCGCCACCAGGTGACTGCGATACAGGGCCTCGAAGTCGCTGACCGAACCGGCCGGATTGTAGGCCCCGAACCACCAGCACCAATCGGATCCCTCGCAAATGGCCAATTGCTCGGCGAGTGCCTCGGTATCCAGCTCCGGGTGCTGGCGCAGCGCGGTATCGATCGCCGCCTTGGCCTCGATCAGACGGTCCCAGCCGGCGTTCTTGTCGGGATCGCCGATCCAGGTGGAGAAGGTGCCGTAGACCCAGCTACCGGCGACCAGCGCGGGCAACACCGGCGGCGTCTGCCGCGGGCTGCGACAGACGTCGGAAAAGGTGCACAGGTTCAGGCGCGGATGCGCCGCCAGACGTTCGTACAGGAGCTCCAGGAAATAGAACCCGTTTTCGGGGTAATACTCCCAGGCGTTTTCGCCATCCAGGATCACCGACACCACGCCGCCCTTGGGCTGCGCCTCGAGGATGTTCTCCAGATCCTGTACGAAGTGCCCGACCGCATCGTGCGCATGCCAGTCGGCATAGCGGAAGCCGATGGAATCGGACAGCCCGTCATCGCGAAAGAAGCTCAGAAGCTGGGTGTCCTCCAGGCGATAGGGCCGGTGCAGCCAACCATCGGGCGGCTCAGCGGACTGCGCCTGCAGGCTGTTGATCAGCACGGTCTGGCCGCTGGCCGCCCAGGTCAGGCCGTATTCGTCGAGCAGTTTCAGGGTCGCGGTACTCACCCCGCCCTCGGAGGGCCAGCAGCCCTTCGGCGCGAACCCGAAGTGCTTCTCGAAGATCGCGAGGCCCCGCTCGATGTGCCAGCGAACCCGCGCCTCCCCGTCGGGATAGTTCGGATGCCGGGGCAGAACGACGTCCGGCATCGCCTCGCGCGCCGATTCGAGGTCCAGCAGCAGCGGCATCATCGGGTGGGCATAGGGGGTGAACGAGAGCTCCGCCCGCCCCTGTTCGGCCAGGCGACGATAGCGCGGAATGATGTCCGCCACCACCTGCCCGATCAGTTCCAGCAATGCGCGCCGGTCGCCGGCATCGAAACCCTGTTCGACCTCAAGCCACGCCTGCACCTGGGGATGCGCCCGACGCACCGTCTCGCCGAGCCAGGCCAGGTGATAACAGGTGGCCAAATCGAGAAAGAAGGCCGCATCCAGGTGCCGCAACAGGACGGGATCGTCGATCGCCTGACGCGCGACGGCCGCCAGCGCGCGGAACAGCGGCATCGGGTCGATCATCCGCGGTGCGTGCGCGCGCAGGCAGACGCGGATGATCTCGGCCCGGACCAACGGATCGGCAGACACCGTCTCCGTGGTCAGCAGCGTCAGGACCGGGTCCGGAATCGGTTCACCGTCGCTCAGAAAATCCGCAATCGTCGTGGCATAGCTGTCGATCTGCTCGAGCAGGATCGGGGCGAAGTTGACCACCGCGCGCGCCCCGGGGATGGCCTCAAGGTGCGCAGCCATGTCCGAATAGTCCTTCAGCGCATGCAGATAGGTCCACGGCAGGCTGTAGCCCTCGCGCACCTGATCGAAATACTGCGGCTGGTGCATGTGCCAGCACAACACCACGTCGAGCTTCGGTGCGACGACGACCTCCCCGGAACGCCCCTCCTCAGCGGACATAACGCGACAATTGTCCGAGCATCTCCGGCGTGACCACACGCACCCCTTCCGGCGAGATATAGAAGTGTCGAGCATCCTCCTGCGCGTCGACGCCGATCTGCATGCCTTCCGGCAGAGTGCAGCCCTTGTCGATCACGCAACGCTCCACCCGGCAATTGCGCCCGATATTGACGCTCGGCAGGATTACCGAGTCCTGCACCAGGGCCCCGGTGTTCACCTGCACATCCGAGAACAGCAGCGAGTGGCGCACGGTCCCGCCGGAGATCACGCAGCCCCCGGAAACCATCGAATCGACGGCCATGCCGCGCCGGTCGTCGTCATCGAACACGAACTTGGCCGGTGGCCACTGCTCCTGGTAGGTCCAGATCGGCCATTCGCTGTCATAAAGGTTCAGCTCCGGCGTGACGCCGATCAGCTCGAGGTTGGCCTGCCAGTACGAGTCCACCGTGCCCACGTCGCGCCAATAGGCCTGCCCGTCGGTCGCCTCGTCGCGGAACGGGTATGCCATCACGCGGGACTTTTCGAGCACCGCGGGGATGATGTCCTTGCCGAAATCGTGGCTGGACCGACTGTCGTCGGCGTCGCGGATCAGGCGCTCGAACAGGAAGGCGGTATTGAAGACATAAATGCCCATCGAGGCCAGCGCGACATTGGGATTGTCCGGCATCGCGGGCGGATCCTCCGGCTTTTCGACGAAATCGGTCACCCGCCACGAGGAATCCACCGCCATCACACCGAAGGAACTCGCCCGCTCGCGCTCCACCTCCAGGCAGCCGACGGTCATGTCGGCCCCGCTCTCGACGTGAAAGGCGATCATCTGGCCATAGTCCATTTTGTAGATATGGTCACCGGCCAGAATCAGCACATATTCGGGGGCATGCTGACGAATGATGTCGATGTTCTGATAGACCGCGTCGGCCGTACCCGCATACCATGAGGTTTCGATGCGCTGCTGCGCCGGCAACAATTCGATAAATTCGCCGAATTCACCGCGCAGAAAACTCCAGCCGCGCTGCACGTGCTGGATCAGCGAGTGCGCCTTGTACTGCGTAAGCACGCCGATGCGGCGAATCCCCGAGTTGATGCAGTTCGACAGCGGAAAATCGATGATTCGAAATTTTCCGCCGAACGGCACCCCGGGCTTCGCGCGCCAGAGGGTCAGGTGCTTCAACCGTGAACCCCGGCCACCCGCCAGTATCAGTGCCAGGGTCTCCCGGGTCAGTCGACTCACGAAGCGTTGCGGTTGGGGGTGCATGCGATATTCCTTGCGTCCTTAGGCTGTAAGATAGGCCCAATCCAACTGGACCGGGGTTTCGTTCAACCGGTATGGTTCGTCAACTATTCCAGGTGAGTGAATGCCAGTATGACAACAGCCTCAGATAATTGCATCCGTCTTTCCGCGGAGGATCTGGCCTGCATCCGCGAGGCGCGCCGGCACGATCCGCACCGGGTGCTGGGCCGTCATGCGCTGGACCACGAAACGGTTTGCCTGCGGATCTTTCAGCCGCGGGCCTGCGAGGCCTGGCTGCTGGGGGGGGCCGCCGACACCGTACAGGGCCACCGGCAACCGATGACGCCGCATCCCGAGCTGCTGGGGCTGTTCACCTGGACCGGCCCGATTCAGGACTGCCCGCTGCACCCGCACGTGCTCTGGGCGGGCGTCGATGGTCGCGCGGTGGAATTCGTCGACCCCTACAGCTTCCTGCCGACGCTGTCGGAGTTCGACCTGCACCTGTTCGGCGAGGGCCGTCACTGGCATGCCCATCGAATGCTGGGCGCCCATCCGGAAACCCGCAACGGCGTCAGCGGCGTGCGCTTCGCCGTCTGGGCCCCCGCGGCCGAGCGGGTCAGCGTGGTCGGCGACTTCAACCACTGGGACGGGCGCGTGCACACCATGTCCGTGCACGGCAGCTCCGGGGTTTGGGAGCTGTTCCTGCCGGGTGTGGCCGAAGACACGCTGTACAAATTCGAGATCCGAAACCGCGACACCGGCGCGGTCTTCGTGAAGACCGATCCTTACGGCGCTTACTACGAGATGCGCCCGAATACCGCGAGCCGGGTTCTGGGCGAATCGCGGCACGCCTGGGGCGATGCCTCCTGGATGCAGCAGCGCGATCCCTACGCCTGGAAGCAGCGCCCGCTAAGCATCTACGAGGTGCACCTGGGCTCCTGGAAGCGCGGTCCCGACGATCGCTTTCTGAGCTACCGCGAACTGGCCGAACAGCTGATTCCCTACGTGCGCGACAACGGCTTCACCCACATCGAACTGCTGCCGATCACCGAGCACCCCTTCGACGCCTCCTGGGGCTACCAGAGCACGGGCTTCTTCGCCCCCACCTCCCGCTTCGGCAGCCCGGACGACTTCCGCTACCTGGTCGATCAGGCGCATCAGGCCGGCATCGGCGTGCTCCTGGCCTGGGTTCCGGGACACTTCCCGAAGGACATCTACGCGCTCGCCCGCTTTGATGGCACCGCGCTCTACGAACACGAGGATCCGCGCAAGGGCGAGCACCTGGAATGGGGCACGCTGATCTTCAACTACGGACGCTCCGAGGTGCGCAATTTCCTGTTGTCGAGCGCGCTGTGCTGGATCGAGGACTTCCATATCGATGGCCTTCGGGTCGATGCCGTCGCCTCGATGCTCTACCTGGACTATTCGCGGGAGGCCAACGCCTGGATCCCCAACGAATACGGCGGCAACGAAAACCTCGAGGCGATCGCCTTCCTGCGCGAACTGAACCGCACCGTGCTCACGAATCACCCCGGCGTGCTGATGATCGCCGAGGAGTCGACCGCCTGGCCGGGCGTCAGCCGACCGCCCGAGACCGGCGGCCTGGGCTTCACGATGAAGTGGAACATGGGCTGGATGCACGACACGCTGGACTACTTCAAGAAGGACCCGATCCACCGGTCGCACCACCACAACCAGCTGACCTTCGGCATGCTCTACGCCTACACCGAAAACTTCGTGCTGCCCTTCTCGCACGACGAGGTCGTGCACGGCAAAGGCAGCCTGCGCGCCCGGGTGCCGGGCAACGAAGCCGATCAGCACGCGCACCTGCGCCTGCTGTACACCTACCAGTGGGCCTACCCCGGCAAGAAGCTGCTGTTCATGGGCCAGGAATTCGGGCAGGGCCAGGAGTGGGGCGAGGCGCGCGGGTTGGACTGGTACGTGCTCGACTACCCGCTGCACCAGGGGCTGCTCGGTCTGGTGCGCGACCTCAATCACCTGTATCGGGACGACCCGGCGCTGCATGCGCTGGAATTCGAGCCCAATGGCTTCGCGTGGCTCGACTGCGACGACGCCAGCCGCTCGGTGCTCAGCTTCCTGCGCCGGGGCGGTGATTCCGAGCTGCTGGTGATCCTGAATTTCACGCCGGTCGAGCACTTGAACTACGAGATCCCCGCCCCCCACGCCGGCGCCTGGCGGGTGCGCCTGAACACCGATTCCGAGTTCTACGGCGGCGGCTCGCGCG